>CAYWBI010000021.1:0-32618 GCA_964456445.1 uncultured Calditrichaceae bacterium | reverse complement strand
GGGACAACCGCTTTTTCTCGCATTGTATAGTATATTAATTTTATATTTAGTCTAACATGGCCGGGAATATGTCATCGGCCAGATTTACAAAGTTTTCCATCCCGCCCGGGGGGCTGAAACCAAATGATTCAAAGAATTTTGGCGCTTGATATTGGTCAGGTACGTACCGGCGTCGCCATTAGCGATAAATTAATGTTATTTGCCCATCCCTTCAAAACCATTCAATGGAAATCCATCGAAGATTTCATATTCGAAATAAAACAACTCATCCACACAGAAGATATCGGGCGGCTGGTAGTTGGCGTTCCCTATACGTTAAAAGGGACCAATTCGCAGCAAACGGTGCGGGTCCTGGAACTGATTGATGTTTTATGCACACAATTAGATGTGCCAATAAGCAAAATGGATGAACGGTTAACAACCAGGCTCGCTGAACAGCAGTTGCGTGCATCGGGGAAAAAGGCCAGTAAACACAGGGACATAATAGACCAGGTGGCAGCAGTAAATATCTTGCAATCATATTTGGACAAAGTTAGAAATACTGCGGGGCAGGATATATAATTTATATAAATCTATTTTAAAATAATGTATAAAAGGAGTACAGCATGGTAATTATCATGTCCAAGGAAAGTAAAGAGAAAGATATCGAAGATATCATTTCTGTATTGGATGAAAGAGGGTTCGATATTCATCGCTCCACCGGAGTTGACCATACCATTCTTGGTGTTATTGGTGATACATCTACTTTAGACCCCCGAAGTTTTCAGGTCTATGAACATGTCATTGATGCCTATCGGATTACAGCGCCCTATAAACTTGTCAGCCGCGAATTTAAAAAAGATAACACAATTATTCGTATAAAAGATGTGGAAATCGGTGGAAATGAAACGGTTGTGATGGCCGGTCCCTGCTCAATAGAATCCCGGGAGCAAATAATGCGTATCGCCGAACAGGTAGCCGCCGCAGGTGCAAAAATTCTTAGGGGGGGCGCATTCAAACCACGAACATCGCCATATTCCTTCCAGGGGCTTGGTGAAGAAGGGCTCAAGTATATGCGCGATGCCGCGGATAAAAACAATTTGCTTATGATAACAGAGGTGATGGATAAAGATCAAATTGAACTTGTTGAGCAATATACGGACATCATCCAGGTCGGCGCCCGAAATATGCAGAATTTTACCTTTTTAAAAGCTCTGGGCAAGGCCAGGAAAACAATCTTTTTAAAACGGGGGATTGCCGCTACAATAAAAGAGTGGCTAATGTCTGCCGAGTACATCCTGGCGGGTGGTAACAACAAGGTCATATTTTGTGAACGTGGCATCCGTACCTTTGAAACCTATACACGCAATACCCTGGATGTAAGCGCAATACCCATTATTCAGAAATTAAGTCATTTACCGATCTTTGCCGATCCTTCCCATGGTACGGGTATCCGGGACAAAGTGTTGCCAATGGCCAGGGCATCTGTTGCAGCGGGGGCACAGGGTCTGATGATCGAAGTTCATGATGACCCGGACCATGCTTTGTCCGATGGGGCACAATCCCTGTATCCGGAACAATTTAAAGGTTTAATGGACGAAGTGCGGGCCATCGCCGAGGTAATAGGCCGTAAGGTTGCAAATGGAACATCAGAATAATCCATATGAAAATTGTTATTTCCGGTCTGGGGGCAATGGGCGCTTCATTGGCCCTGGCGTTGCGCAATGAAATCCCGGACATCGTTATCGCCGGTCATGATTTTCCAGAAGTGGAACAACTTGCCCTGCGCGAAAAACTTATCGATGAAATTATAGCCTGGCCACTGGAGTGTAAAAACAGCGAAATAATATTTTTAGCCACACCTATAGATATTATCCGCAAACAGTTGTCAGAATTAAATGGCATCGTAGGTAGTGGCACAATCGTTAGTGATTTAGGCAGTACCAAGGCCGAATTGTCTCTGATGGCCAGGCGTATTCATTTTAGTGGCTGTTATATTGGCGGGCACCCAATGACCGGTGCGGAAAAAAGCGGCATGAAAGCGGCCAATCCTTTGATGTATGAAAATGCGGTATATGTTTTAACGCCACAGGACGATGTGCCCTTGACGCGTTTTAAAAAACTGACGGATTTGCTTGGAAAAATTAAATCCCGGGTATTTATCATAAATCCAGAGCGACATGACAAGGTGATGGCGTATATTTCCCATCTGCCGCAGATGATCGCCACGGCGCTTGTAAACACGGTCGGCGAAAAAAATTCAAGTGTGTTCCCTTGTTTCCCGCTGGCTGCCGGTGGTTTTAGGGACCTCACACGTATTGCATCCAGCTCATCGGATATGTGGCAGCCAATTGCCGATACCAATTCAAAAAACATCCTGGATGCCATCGATACCTTTATTGCCCAATTGCGTTTAAGTAAAAAATCATTGGCCGATTTGGAAAAAAATTTTAGCAAGGCGAATGATTACCGTTCAAATATTCCACGGCAGGGTAAAGGCTTCCTCTCGCCATTGACGGACGTTCTTGTTTATGTAAACGATGAAAAGGGCGTCATCGCCAAAATTGCCAATGCTTTATTTGAAAAGGGCATAGATATCCGTGACATCGAATTGTTAAAAATTCGTGAAAAAGAAGGTGGAGTTTTTAGATTATCTTTCGATTCTGAAAAGCATGCCGAACAGGCAATCACAATTCTTGAATCAATTCAATATAAAGCGTTTTTAAAGGAGTAACCGATGGAAAAACTGAGAGTCGGATTGGTTGGGGCCGGCAGTATTGCCCAGGTGGCCCACCTGCCTATACTGGCCAGGCATCCGGATATTGATCTTGTGGCCGTATGTGATACCGACGATGGTAAAATGAAATCACTTACGGCAAAATTTAATATTCCCAAATGGTATTATGTGTACGATAAGATGCTGAATAATGAGAACCTCGACGCATTAGTTATAAGCACGCCGAGCGTGTTCCATTATCCCATGGCATATATGGCCTTAAAAAAAGGCGTGCATGTTTTTGTCGAAAAACCTGTAGCGCTAAAACTAAATGATGCCGAAAAGCTTGAGGCCCAGGCCAAAAAAGGTAAACTTTCGGTTATGGTCGGTATGCAAAACCGCTTCCGCTCTGATGTTAAAATTTTAAAGGAATTTATCCAAAAAGGCGAGTTGGGTGAAATTTTTTATATCAAGACCGGCTGGCTTAAACGCTGGAACAAAAGGGATATGGCAAGTTGGCATTCAGAGAAAAAATCATCCGGCGGCGGGGTGTTAATGGACATGGGCATCCCCTTGCTCGACCTGGTGTATTTTATTATGGACTTCCCGGAGATAAAAAAAGTTCGTCTGTACGATTATAATTTGAACCCGGACATAGATGTGGAAGATGCGGCCCTTGCCATTATCGAAATGAAGTCCGGTATGACAATAACGGTTGAAATCAGTTGGCGTATGTTCTTAAAAAAAGACACGGTTTATACACATGTCTTTGGTAAAATGGGCGCGGCAAAATTAAATCCATTGCGCGTAAACAAAACCTTGTATGGCAACCTGGTAAATGTGTCCCCACTTGATATTGATCAAAATACCGATTTTTTTAAAACGGCATATAAAGAACAGATCAACAATTTGGTAAAGACGGTCCGGGGGGAAGAGCCGAACCATTCGTCCATTGCCGATGCAATAAAAATTATGCGTATTGTTGAAGCCCTTTATGAATCGGCAAAAAGAGGCGAAGAGATTTTGTTTTCCTGACGTAAACCAATGAGTCTATGGAAATCTGAGGATAATTCTTTTTAATTTCGAACGGGAAACAAATGAAAGTATTGGTCACCGGGGGGGGCGGATTTATCGGCAGCCATCTTGTTGATAAATTGATGGCCGAAGGCACGGATGTTGTTGTTCTGGACAATCTTTTCAGGGGAAAAAAAGCCAATCTTAGCGATCACTTTTCTTCTGAGCGGTTCACATTTATCCAGGGTGATATCCGGGATTTCCATACCTGTAAAGATGCCGTTAAGGGCTGTGACTATGTATATCATCTTGCCGCTCAATCCAATGTGATGGGAGCAGTAAAGGACTTAGACTACTCATTTAACACCAATGTGGTCGGAACTTATAATGTGCTTAAAGCAGCCAAGGATGCCAATATACGGCGTTTCATTTTTAGCTCGTCCAGGGAAAGTTATGGTGAAGCCTTAAAAATGCCGGTAAGGGAAGATCATCCGCTTAATGCAAAAAATTCTTACGGGGCAAGCAAGGTGGCCGGTGAGAAATATTGTCAGGTTTTTGCCTCCATGTATGGGATGGAAACGGCGATTTTCCGCTTTGCCAATGTATATGGCCCACGTGATTTTGACCGGGTAATCCCAATTTTTATACAAAGCGCCCGAAGCGGCGAAGACATAAATATTTTTGGCGGGGAACAGCTGATTGATTTTATCTCGATTGAAGTGATCGTAAGTGCCTTATTGGATGCCCGTGCCAATACAGGTATTTTAAACGGCCCCGTAAACGTTGGCTCAGGGAAGGGAACGAGCTTGTTTGAACTGGCACGGGAGATCAAACAATTGGCATCAACGGAATGCCAGGTCAATATTTTGCCGGCCCGCTCGGTAGAAGTGGTAAAATTTGTTGCTTCCATGGAACGGTTTAAAAACACTTTTAAAATTCCCGTTCCGGGTGACCCATTGTATTTTTTAGCCAGGATGCTTTAGGACCGAATAATTGTTTTATCTTTTAATGTATTGCTGGAAATTTACGGTTAGACAGAGTGGTCCTAATTTAGTCATATTAAAGATGGGAAACCGGAATGCCGGTTACATTTACCATAGAATTTTAGCCGTTTAGGCTTTTGCCCCTAATGGTATGTCCAATTTCAGCTTTATCACTAAAAATAGTTTAATTTTTCAAAGAGTCACCGATTATAGGCAAAATACATAATACTATCCGGGAGTGGAAAATGAGTTTTTCTTTTAATGAAAAAAAAGGTGTGCTGGTTGTGACCATAGAAGAACAGAGGGCAACCGTTGAAATTTCGAGCAAATTAAAAGAGCAATTACTTGATAAAATTGATGCTGGTAATCAAAGCGTGTTAGTGGATTTGTCGAAATCCGATTTTGTGGACAGTTCCTTTTTAGGGGCCCTGGTTGCCGGCTTAAAAAAGGCCACAATGAAAGGCGGGGATTTAAAAATAGTTGGTTTGCAGGCGCCTGTCCGTGCCATGTTTGAGTTGACGCGTCTTTATCGGATTTTTGATATTTTTGACAATGAAGAAGAGGCCCTCAATAGCTTTAATGAATAAAAAGCATCAGCAAATTTCTTTCTTACCTCAAACAGATTATTAGGATATTCACGCATGAGTACCAAATTGGGAATGGAAACCCTGCATAATTTAGACGCCGCTTCTCAAATCGAATGGATGGAAAACAACAATTTAGATATCTACTCGGCCTCCACCGCCCTCGGCATGAATACCAGACGCGAACATGGATTGTTTGTTGTACCTGATCCAACTCTGCAAAAACATGTTGTTTTACTTTCAAAATTTGAAGAATCCATTTTTATAGATAATAAGCTAAATGAGATTTCGACCAATGAATATCAAAGTGGTGTTTTTCCTGCCGGTTACCAGTATTTAGAGTCTTTTGAAAAAAATCCATTTCCATGTTCAACGTTTAATGTTCAGGGCCATATCCTCCAAAAAACAATTTTTCTGCTAAAGGACCAGCCAATTCTCCTTGTACGTTATGAACTAAAGAACAAGGTTATGCCGATTAATTTGATTATAAAACCATTTTTGGCCGAACGCTATTCAAATGAACTGGCGCATGAAATGCGCGGGTTGAATACTGACAGCTATGTTGGGCATCATTTTGTTCGGTGGGCATTAAAACATGAATTGCCGGAGCTGTATATATATTTTAACCGTGGCGAATATGTCTCCGCAAATTTATGGTATAAAAACTTCATCTATAAACAAGACCGGGCGCGTTATGGTACCCAGATCGAAAATCTGTTCAATCCGGGGTTTTTCCAGGTGACATTGGAGCCTTATCAATATTTGGATTTATATGTATCTTCACAGGAACTGGACATAAAACATCTTAATTATGAAAGTCTATACCTCAGGGAAAAGGAACATCGTACCGGCCCAAACGAATTTTATTTTAAAAAACACCCACAACTATCTGTTTTAAGCGCTTCTCTAAAAGATGCCTTATCCGTACAAAAAAACAATTTATTGGTTTCCGTTTCCCATCTCGAAAATCTTTATACCACAAGGGACATGTTGTTCTCTTTGCCCGGAATGTTTTTTATCAAAGATGACTACAATGATTTTAAAAATATTTTCAAGACCATCACAAAACAACTTGTAAACGGTCTATTACCCGTACATTCCCCTTTAAAACGCAGAAATTCGCATTTTTGCGCGGCTGATTTAAGTTTGTGGCTTATCAATATCGGATTTCAATATTTTTTATTGACTAAAGATATTGGGTTTTTTAATGATGAGATTCTGGAAAGCTTTCGTTCAATTTGTGAACATTTTGAAAAAGGAACGTCTTACAATATTTATATGGACCGTGATGGACTTATATTTGCTGGTGACAAAAGCACAAGTGTAAGCTGGATTCCTTTAAAGGGCGAAGAAAAGGATACTGTACTGCGTTATGGAAAGATGATTGAAATAAATGCCTTATGGTACAGCGCCTTAATGGTTATGAACCAATTGTATTTACAACTTGGCAAAAAGAGGGCAGCGGCAAAATTAGCAAAGCAGGCGGATAATACAGCAAAATCATTTATGGATATGTTTTATGCGGATGGCTGTGTGGATTTTAGCAATAAGGATGGAAGGAACACCGACTTCAGGATAAATCAAATTGTACCCCTGGCCCTGCCATTTACACCGCTTGGCAAGGAGTTGGCACAAAACAGGCTTAAACAAATCGATAAAGAACTTTTGACGCCTTATGGTTTAAAAGTTGCAATTTTCAACACAGACAAGAATATGCAAAATATGCCTCACCGTAAATCCAGCATGTTCTATACAAACTCCATTTGGCCATGGAGCGTTGGCCTGTACATAAGCGCCGCTCTCAAATGGAACGATAATCCGGCCCTAAAGGCAAAAAGCATTAAAAAATATTTTCAACCCTTACTGGGGCTGGTTGATGAAGGCTTACTGGGTTATTTACCTGAAGCGGTGGTAAATGCAAAAGATCCCGACTTTGCGGGGATCCCGGATTATACGCCATCGGCATCCTGTGTTATTTGGGGATACTATTTGGTGCAACAAGCGCTGACCGCCCAAAAAAACAAATAAAAGCGGGTACGATAAGACAAAACAGACATGGCTAATGCTGCCGTTTTTTAGTTGATAATATCTGCTTCTTTTCCATGAAATTTTTTATTTTGGCCAGCATGCCTCCCCAATGACTGGCATCCTGCATATATTTTTGTCTTATTTTTGTATATTCGTCTATAGAATAATTTTTATTCAAAAAAATATTTTTAGTCAATATAGCCTTTGTGCTGTCCGGTAATTCAAGTTTTTCAATGGTCAGAATTTTTACCGTGGTGGCAATAAATTCTTCTTCATTGGATAAATCCTTCGTGGAAACTGAACAAGTTATCAGGTAGAAAGTACATAATAAAAGAAGAAATAAACGGCCGGTTCGTTTTCTGTTTGAAAAAATATGAAAGTTATCCATTTTAGCTCCACGGTTTGGTTGATTTGATACGGCCCAGAAGTATATTTTAAACTTTTTACATTTAGTTGTGATGATTTAAACAAAAGTGTTTTCGATATTTGGCCTAACTTTACATTTGCCTTGCTTGCCCAGACCGGAATACAGGAAACGCTATCTTTGTTGCGAATAATTTTAATCATTGTGAAATATAAAGAAAAAATTATTTGTGTTTTTAAAAATTATTAAGAAAATGAACAAAAAAAACCCTAATTTCCAGGGGTTTAACTGGAGGCGATATGCGTTTGATTCGACAAGCTTTGCAACTATTCTTTTTGATGGTTGTTTTTTCTTCCCTGACCGCTCAAAATTTTGGTCAAAACAAAGTACAATACCATTCATTTGATTGGCACTACCTGCAAAGCGAGCACTTCGATATCTATTTTTATTCCGGTGGATATGCAATTGCCAAATTTGCCGCCGAAGAATCGGAAAAAGCCTATCTCTATCTCAAAAGGGATTTCAACTACGAGTTGACAAAGCGTGTTAAAATTATCCTCTATAATTCCCATAACGATTTCCAGCAAACCAATGTGGTAAATTCCTATTTGTCCGAAGGAATTGGCGGTGTCACCGAACTTTACAAGAACCGTGTCATCTTGCCGTTCGAAGGTTCATACTCCCAGTTTCGTCATGTTCTGCACCACGAACTTGTGCATGCGGTTATGAACGACATGCTATATGGCGGATCGGTCCAATCCATTATTTCAGGTCAGATCGCCCAAATGCCGACATGGTTTGCAGAGGGGTTGGCGGAATATTTTTCGCAACGATGGACGACCAACACCGATATGATGGTGCGCGACGCCACCATAAACAATTATCTGGTGCAATCATTGCCATCTTTTGGCGCCTATTTCGGTGGGAACAGTTTCTTTCGCTATATCGCCGAGGAGTATGGCAACGAAAAAATTGGCGAGCTTCTGCATAAAATCAAGGGCAGTTTCCGTTTTCAGAATGTCTTTAAATCGGCGATGGGAATGGATTTGAATGAATTGGTGGAAAAATGGCAAAAACAAATGCGCAAGGAATATTGGCCGGATATTGCCGACCGGCTCGAAACCCAGGATTATGCCCTGCGTCTGACCGATCACAAAAAATCAAAAAGTTATCTCAATATCAGTCCGGCGCTTTCGCCCAGCGGCGATAAGGTTGCTTTTATTTCGAACATGGGGGGGAAACAGAGCATTTATGTAATGGATATCTTTGATACGGAAAACATAAAGCAGGTGATACAAGGCGAAAGCGACGTCAATTTTGAGGAACTCCACTGGTTAAGTCCTGGGATGGACTGGTCACCGGATGGTACCCAACTGACTTTTTCCGCAAAGGCAGGGGAAGAAGACGCACTCTATTTTTATAACACAAAAACTAAAAAAATAATCCAGAAAAAATTCGGTCTTGATGGCATCTTTTCCGCTTCCTGGTCGCCTAAAGGCAATGAAGTCGCCTTTGTAGGGAATTTAAATGGCGAATCGGATATTTACATCTATCATATCCCGACGGAACAAATAGAAAAAATTACCGATGATATATTTTCAGATTCCTATCCCCATTGGTCGAACAGCGGCGATAAAATTACATTTGTTTCCGATAGAGGCAATTACACCGATCCAAAGCAGCTTCCTAAAGATTTTGACATTGCCGAACATAATTATAAGAATACGGACATTTATATTGTCGATAGAAAAACCAAGGAAATAGAACGTATTACCAACTCACCATTTCTCGAATCGTTCCCCGTGTTTGGCCCTAAAGACGATAAGATGTTATATGTAAGCGACAGTAATGGCATCTCCAACATTTTCGTATATAATTTAAAAACCCGGAAACATTATCCCATATCAAATTTGCTGACCGGCGCTTTTCAGCTCTCTCTCGATCAGGCGGGCAAAACTTTGGTCTTTACATCCTTTTCCGGGCTTGGGTTTGATTTGTATTCGTTAAAGAACCCCTTTGACAAGCCTATGGTAAAGCTTGAAAATACGGTTTACTATAACAAGTTAGAAGATAAAAACAGTTTACTAAGTACGGTTAACATCTTAAAACAAGACACAACCAGACAGGATACCGTCAAAACATCGGTCCGCATCCCAGGAAATACAGATTTTAGCCATTATGTCTTTGCGGACCTAAACCGTCGATCAACGCCACGGAAAAAACCCGTTGTATTAAAAAAGGAAGATTTCAAACGTGAAGGCGGGGACTATAAAATCCACAACTACAAGGTAAAATTTAGCACAGATTTGATTAACGGAACCGCACAATATGATACTTATTGGGGATTGCAGGGCTTTACTCAAATTGCTTTTAGCGACGTCCTCGGCAACCATCAAATTTATCTCGGAACCAATCTTGTTTTTGATCTGCGCAACAGTTGGTTGACGGCTCAATATCTATATCTGGCCAAACAAACAAACTATGGCGTCAATATTTTTCATTACTCAAACACTTATGCATCTTTTTCTCAGGGTTTTACCCGCTTCCGCAATTATGGCTTCTCCCTGCTGGCTTCGCATCCGTTTACAAAATTCTCGCGGATTGATTTTAATATCTATAACATGAATGCCCAATTGGAATATCTTACCATTGATCGACCATCGCAATCCGTAAACAGCATATTGCCAAGTATCCGATATGTTTATGATACGTCCGAGTGGTGGTTTACGGCGCCCAGGGATGGTTTTAGAGGATCAATGACCATAACATCCGCGCCATCATATAACAAGAAGAGCATCTCCTTTACAACCATAAAAACAGATTTACGGAAATATATAAAAATACATGATTTTTACAGTTTGGCCTTCCGGCTCTCCGGTGGGATCAGTGTGGGGGCCAATAAACAAAATTTTTACTTCGGCGGAGTGGACAATTGGTTGAACCGTGATTTTAACGGTTCGGTTGACGCCCATATAAATTCCGTAAAAGATGTCTATTTTTCCGAATTTGTTACACCGGTACGGGGCGCCCGTTACTATGAAAAGGTTGGCCACCAATATGGCCTGCTCAACTCGGAATTAAGATTTCCGCTGATCACACGTTTAGACCTTGGGCTTCCGCCCATAAGCTTTGGCTATATCCAGGGTGTAATGTTTGCCGACATCGGCAGCGCCTGGGACGACCCTTCGAAATTTCGTGGCGTTAAAAATGGACGCTTTGACGATTTGTTTATGGGCTACGGCATAGGGGCCAGGGTTGTTATGTTTGGCATGCTGGTAAAGTATGACGTTGCCTGGCAATATGATGGAAGTAAATCCAGCCGGTCCCGGCATTACATTTCATTTGGCCTGGATATTTAGCATGTATCTTTTGCTGAAACATTGCGGATTTTCCGGAATGGTTTGTAAATGATCCGCCTGATAAATGTTTTTGGTGAAAAGGTCATTCGCTTTTTACAGGAGACGGGCCGGGTGTTTATTCTCTTGTATAAATCCGGCCGTTACCTGAGGGTTATCTGGCCCAACCGCCGCCTGGTGTTCAACCAGATGCTGGAAATAGGTGTAAAATCCATTCCACTGGTTTTGTTTGTCGGCGTTTTTGCCGGGGCCGTTGCCTCGGTGCAAACGGCATATCAGTTAAAGGGATATATCTCCAATAATTTTTTAGGAGCGGCCACTAGTGTGGCCGTTTTTATTGAACTTGGCCCTGTGTTGACGGCACTTGTGATTGCCGGCAGGGTTGGGGCTTCCGTTGCCGCTGAAATTGGTACCATGAAGGTGACCGAACAGATAGACGCCCTGGAAGCACTGGCCATCGATCCCATCCGATATTTAGCCATGCCGCGTATTTTAAGCGGTTTTATAATGATCCCCATATTGACCATTTTTGCCGATACGATTGCTATTTTGGGTGCCTATGTGGTTGCATATATCAACTTAGGCTTACCCGCTGTAACCTATTTTGGCAGTGTAAAAGATTTCTTCTCCATTCTCAATGTGATGTCCGGGTTGGTCAAGGCCTTTTTCTTTGGCGGCACGACTACATTAATCGGTTGTTACGTAGGGTTCGCCACTACCGGAGGGGCCGAAGGTGTGGGAAAAGCGACCATTCGGGCATTTGTCATTTCATCGGCCCTTATTCTTTTAAATGACTATCTTATTTCTGTTTTAATGTTTTGAGCGCTTATGATTGAAGTTGTAAATATAAAAAAGAACTTTGGCGGTAAAATTGTCCTGCGGGGCGTAAACCTGGAGGTTCATGACGGTGAACGTCTTGTAATAATCGGACGCAGTGGCTGCGGAAAAAGTGTTTTGTTAAAATTGATCTTAAATCTTTTGCTGCCGGATGACGGTTATATCCTGATCGATGAAGTACCGATCAAAAAAGTTGTACAACATGATTTGTTCGACTTACGGATGAAATTTGGTTTCCTTTTTCAAAATGCGGCATTGTTCGATTCCATGACTGTGGCAGACAACATCGCTTTACCGCTGTACGAACACAGCAAACTCTCGTCCCTGGAAATAAAGGATAAAATTGCGGAAAAATTAGAGCTTGTAGGCCTTTCCGGTATAGAAGAGATGAAACCGTCAGAGCTGTCCGGCGGGATGCGCAAACGTGTTGGTTTGGCCCGGGCCATTGTCCTGGACCCTGAGTATATAATGTACGATGAACCAACTACGGGCCTGGATCCAATTATGGCCGCCAATATCGACAAGCTGATAATCGATTTGAGCGAGAAATTAAAAGTGACCTCAATTGTAGTAACACATGATATGCAAAGCGTTCGTAAAGTAGCCGATCGTGTGGTAATGTTACATAATGGCTGCATTATCCACTCCGGTCCGGTGGGTGAACTGGATCATAGTGGCAACCCCGTTGTCCACCAATTTATCAACGCCAGCCCCGATGGCCCTATCCAGCCCCATGTCCGGAAATATTAATCACAATTTGATAAAAGACAGAGACGCTTATATAGAGTTCCCACCATTGTAGTTAACGCAAAAAAAGCATTCCTATCCAAAAATTTAAGCATTGCACGAATAAAGCCGAATAACAATACTAACTTATTATTAGAGTTTAGTCATTTATGATATTCAAAAATATAAGGCAAGAACATGGGCTGGTTGGAAATTTTTGAAAGTGTGGCCGATTTAAAGACCGAGAACGATACCATCCATTTTTCATCGGTTCTTATCGTTGACGATGAAGAGAATATAACAGACACGATTGCGCGATTTTTAAGATTTGAAAATTACAATGTTTATACTGCCGGAACCGCGATAGAAGCAATGGAAATTTTTAAAGTTAAACGACCACGTATTATCGTGACTGATTTACAAATGCCGGGAATGCACGGGATAGAGTTTATAAAAGCAATCCGCAAAGTTGATGACGAGTGTGCCATTCTTGTTTTATCCGGTCATGGGGATATGGACACTGTGATAGAGGCATTAAAAAACCATGCTGCCGATTATCTTGTGAAACCGGTGGATTTAACCGTCCTGCGCCTGGCGATTGAAAAAAGTGAGAAGTACCTTAAAATGAAGGACGACCTGCGAGAATATACACGGAAGATGGAGCGTTTGTATGGAGAAGTAAAACATTCCCGTGAGTACCTAAAATCCATTTTGGAAAGTTCACCAAATGCCACTATTACTTATGATTTAAAGGGAACCATAACTTCATGGAATGCTGCTGCGGAAAAAATTTGTGGTTATTCAGCCGAAGAGGCCATGGGACATCCACTAAAGGAAATATTTGTATTTGACGGTCCCTTGATAGATGATAATTATCAAGAGACCGGAGGCAAAAGTACGCCGAGTATAGTAAGCCAAATCTTGACCAAAGAAAAAAGGATGCGCTATATAAACCGAAATGCAAACGCGCTTTATGGTGATGATAATAAATTTTCCGGTGCTATTGAAAGTTTTTATGATGTGACCGAGCGGACACGTAATGATCGTCTTCTGGAAAAACGGTTTTTACAAGTACAAATCATAAACGAAATTGGTAAAAAAGTCGCAGGAAGTACTGGAATAAAAAAATTAGTGAATTTTTTAAGTGATCGTTTGGTCACTTCCTTTTTTGAATCGGCCCTGATATATGTGTTTATGTATGATGAGCAAAATGCACATCTGGTTTTACAATCAGTAGCCGGGATTGCCGCTGATAAAATAAAACAGAAACATAAACCGGGCAGCTGCTTTAACCTGGATGAAGACATTTTTGGTGAGGGCTTCACATCGGGGAAAAGTCAATTGATCAGCGATCTTAGCATCCATGGAAAAAGCAGAAGTGGCGTTAGTGGAAATGCTAAAAGCGCTTTTGCATTCCCGATAATTTCCGCCGGAAAAGTATATGGTGTCCTATATATAGAAAATGCCGAAGCCATGACGCTTGATGAAGCCGATATCTTTATGCTGGAGACCGTGGTGGAGTACCTGGCAATCAATATGGACCGATTGGAATTGCTGGAAAAGATCACCAATCAGAATCAATTATTGGAAGAGCAGGCTGCGGATCTGAAGAAAGCGCTGGGTAAGGTAGAAGCACAAAATGAGATCATTGAAAAACAGAATGCCAATATGATAAAGGACCTGAAGAAGGCGGGTGATCTGCAAAAAAGCCTGCTGCCCGAGGTGATACCTGAATGCGCCCATTGTTCCTTTGCTGCATCTTTTACACCTTCCAGCCAATTGGGTGGTGACTATTATGATATCTTTCGTATAAACGAACGCTATATTGGGGTGTTGATGGCCGATGCAACAGGGCATGGGGTATCTTCTGCCATGTTGACGGCCATGTTCAAAATGTCCAGTGGAAAATACTTATACGGTTCGATTTCTCCAGGGGAAGTATTCCGTAAACTAAATGAAGATTTTTGTGAGGCGCTACAAACGGGAGATTTCTTTACTGCATTTTATGTAATCATTGATGTACAGGAAGGCAAAATAATATATAGTAATGGCGCGCATCCATTGCCCTTGCTGTATGAATATAAGTCCGGTAAAATAACCGAACTCGACAGCGAAGGCTTCTTGCTTGGCGTGATGAGCGATGGGATTGACTATGAGGAGAAAATACTTGAGTTACGCGGGAAATACCGCTTGTTTATTTTTACCGATGGTTTGGTCGAAGCGGTCGATCCCAATTTAAAACAATATGGTGAGGTTAAGGTCAGTAGCCTTGTTAGTGATTATGCGGATAAAAATCAGGAAACATTTTTGCAAACGGTAGTTACCTCTTTAAGTGAATACACTCAGACCGAAACCTTTGAAGATGACCTGACTCTTGTTGTAATCGATATGAAGTTCTGAACGCGACAATGATAGATTACATGATTACATGATCCGGTTTTTCTACGGTGCAAATCTTTCCTTTTATGTTTTCAAACCGAGCTGAAGAGCGGGGTGCTCTAAATAATTCTTTTATATTTTTTCAGAACTATCACGCTAGAACACATAGTCAGGTATTATTGTAGCTTATTCTTTTATGTGCAATATATTTTAGTGCTTAGCTTATTTATAATAATTGACCAAAAAGTAATCCTGGGCCGGGCGTCAAACCGTGATATGCATATATCCTTCAATTCATTTCTGCGAGGCATCGGCCTTCCGATGAAAAGGGGGGGATGCAATAGTCCGGCTGGAGATATCAATCTATAAAAAGCCATTGGTCATTGGCAGTTACTCAGTATCGCAATACCTGTAATCGCGGCTGTTTCCGCCCGCAGGCGGTATGCACCTAATGATACCATCCTAAATCCGGCCTTGTCCATTCCCGCCACTTCATCCGGGCTAAACCCGCCCTCGGGGCCGATGCTCAGCATGGTGTCGCCCCGGCTCCCTGCTTCTGTTTTTAATAAATCATACAGTAAAGGCGAGGCGGGGTCGATGGCGACAATACGCAGATGGTAATCCGACGTGCGCTCAATCAGGGTGGAAACATTGTTGATCAAATGCAATTCCGGCAGATAAAAATGCAGACTTTGTTTGATCGCCTGACGTAAATATTTTTCATATTTTTGTTTATTGTTTCCCTTATAATTAGAATACCGGGTATGTGTTAGATAAAAATCACTCACGCCTAATTCTGTTCCCTTTTCAAGAACAAATTCAAGCCGGTTTGGACGGATATAACCGATGGCAAGCGCCAGGCGGTTTTTGGGCGGGGGTACAAATTCATGGTTCGCGACAAACAATTCCACCTTTTTGGAACTGTTGCTTATCTTACAATGATATAAGTTGCCCTGACCATCTGTGACATCGATTTCAGCGCCCATTTTTTTACGCATAGTTGTAATGATGTGCCGGGATTCAAACTCATCTAAAATTATATACGGCGGATTTATACCGGAAGGTTGACAATAATAAAGTTCCATAAGCTCCAGATTTTAAAAAATTAAAGTTACAATACAGCAAGATTTCGGGCAATGGCTTATTTTTGCGGGAATGCCATAAAAGATGTAAATTTAGAGCTTAAAATTACAATGTAACAAAATGTAAACGGTATAATTTCGTTATCTGTACCGGCCGTATGAAAATCTGATATTGCGGAGAAGCGCGGCTATATATTTAAAAAAAATAATTGGAGAGTTGTAATGCACAATGTAACAATAGATGACATAACTATCGGAAACGGCCAGCCTTTAGCGCTTATCGCCGGGCCATGCGTCATCGAAGCTGAAGATATCGTTTTAAAGATTGCAGAAGATATTAAAAAGGTAGCGGATAAATTGTCTATGCCGGTTATATTTAAATCTTCCTTTTCAAAGGATAACCGTTCATCGGCCAACTCGTATCAGGGGCCAGGCATACAGGAAGGCCTGCGTATCCTGCAAAAGGTAAAGGATGAATTTGGAATGCCCGTCCTTTCCGATATTCATGACCAGCATGACGTGCCTGCCTGCGCAGACGTGCTGGATGTGATCCAAATTCCGGCTTTTCTTTCGATGCAAACCAGCTTGTTGCTGGCCGTGGCCAAAAGCGGCAAGGCTGTCAATGTAAAAAAAGGACAGTTTTTGGCTGCAAGCGATATGCAGACAGCTATCAACAAAATTTCGGGTGAAGGCAACCAAAACATATTGCTCACCGACCGGGGTACCATGTTTGGTTATCATAATTTAGTATTGGATATGCGCAACCTTAAAATTATGCGTGATTTAGGTTATCCCGTTGTGCTCGACCCCACACATTCCATCCGCAAGTATGGAGTAAGCAGCAGTGATAAACGTGGTGGTGCAAAAGAGTTTATTTTTGGACTTAGCAGGGCCGGTGTGGCCGCCGGGGTGGATGCGGTGTTTATCGAAACTCATCCGGATTGCGACAATGCGCTGTGTGACGCAGCCAGCATGTTGCCCTTTAACCGTTTTGAAGATTTGCTGTGTCAGTTGCAGGAGATAGATGCGGTGATCAAACCCCATTTGGGCAGGGACGAAGACGGATTGTAAGGAACTTAAAAAAATTATGGTCGGAGTATAAAATTTGAGTGTTATATTCATCTAAAATTAAGATTTGCTACCAGAGATTATAATACTTAATCAAATTACCGGTTTCAGAGACAATCAACACGATTGTTTTGAATAGATGTATTTTTATTTGTTTGATTGCAAGCTGAACATCAACAGCTCTTGGTTCATGTGCTGAATGCAAAATTGGTATCCAGACCATCTGTACTTTTTAAAAACTTAACAGAAAACCAAACAGGGACGCCATGAAATTAAAACTGGAAAAAATTAAGATGGTCCTGATGGACGTGGACGGCGTGCTCACAACAGGCAAAATTGTCTATTCTTCCTCGGGAGAGGAACTCAAGGAGTTCGATATTCAGGATGGTATGGGCATAACCCTGGCCCGTATGGCCGGTGTAAAAACCGGTATCATCACCGGGCGCAGTTCACCCATGGTTCAGCGCCGTGCCGAGGAACTAAAGTATGACTTCATCTCTCAGGGAAGTTTTGATAAATTACCAAATTATATAAATATCCGTGAACAATCGGGATTTTCCGACGCCGAAGTTTGTTACATCGGGGACGATGTATTGGATTTATGCATCCTGAAACGGGTTGGTTTTAGTGTGGCCGTGGCCAATGCACAGGATAGCGTAAAAGCAGCCTGTGACTATACAACCATTCATCGTGGTGGCGACGGCGCGGTGCGCGAAACCATAGAAAAAATTCTTAAGGCGCAAAGAAAATTGTATCCCTTAATCGAAAAACTATCGCAATAAATTACAGAAAAATAAATTGTAAACTTTTTTGTCAGGTTATCGTTTATATATTTTTAGTCCAATAGGATTCTTAGATGAAAAAAATGGCCCGTCGGTTCCTCTGGTTATTTATGGCTGTCCTTATTGTTTTGCCCCTGTTTGGATTTGGTCAAACCACCATCGTTGTGGGGCCGTTTAACAATAAATCGAACAGGATGTTTTTAGATGGCTGGCAACGCAGCATACCGGATATCATCCGGTCTAATCTCTCCACGGAAGAAGATATACAGGTGCTGCAAAGGGATAAACTGAACAAAGTCCTGGAAGAAAAGGCGCTTGGCCTGACCGGACTTATCGATTCTGCCCGGTCAAATGCTTTATCCCCGTTAAGCGCTGCTGATTTTATTTTAACGGGCACTATTGACAGCCAGGATGGGAATATTGTCATAACAGCCGATATGGTTCGTGTTAAAACAGGGCAGGTTGTTACCGAAAGGGTTTTGGCCGCGGACCGTTCGTTTAAAGAACCTATGACGGCAATGCTTGTCAATAACCTTTTGTTTCGCCTAAACAAGCAAGGCGTCTATATAAATGAAAAAATAGTGCCATCGCATGCCTTCTGGTATTGGTCGGTATCGACCCTTGTCTTGGGAGCGGGAGCATTTGTCAGCCGGTCCGTTTATGTGGATAACTATAAAAAATATCATGATGCGGAACGTTTACAAGATTTTGACGGGTATTATACAAAAGCAAACAACGCAAATAAACTATCATCTTCATTGTTTATATTAGCAGCGGGCGCTGCAACGGGTGCATTGACCGCCTGGTTCCGTCAAAAAAAATCACAAACCATTTCAGCGGGTTTTAAATCAGAAATAACGGTATCACCGAAGATAAAGTGGGACCATGAAAAAAATCTTACATTTGGCTTTAATATTCACTTTTAACATTGTGTTTTTTTCTGCTTGTGCGGATCTGGACCGCGACAACATTCTGGACCCAAAAAATTCTTCAAGCAGCCAGCAGAGTGTTGTGGTTGGGGAACTTTTTGTAACCACTGCGGTCAATAGCCCTACGGGTTATAATGATTTTGCATTGGCTGCATTGGATTCACTCAAGAAAGATTTTGGTCAGCGCTTTGTCCCCCTGGTTTATCACCGGAATTCAGCATCCTTTTCCGATCCGGATGTCGTCCCTTTGGTGGAACCGTATTATGAATCTTATACCATTAACTACGGCGAGGGGCCGGGACGATTTAAGGGCGTACCGGATCTTTTTTTTAACGGCCCCGCCGAACGGGTCCAGGGCGCGTCTTCCGTGCATACGGTCATTTCCCGTTCCCAACCGATTATAAATCGCCAACTTTTGCAAAAGAATGCCTTTGTCCTGGAAACAGATATTGCCCAAAATGATCAGAGCATTGGTGGTACGGTTCGTATTGCCCCTCTCGGCAATAAGAAATCACCATCCTTGCTTTTACTGCTTTTACTCACCCGAAATGATGGTCTTACTCAAAAGGTTTTATCGATTGCCACGCCAATCGAAATTGGCGTTATCGAACAGGGCCAATATAAGGAAAATGATTTCAGTCTAAATGCCGTGTCCCAGGCGCAAAATATTTACTTTCTTTTGCGCGATGAAAAAAACCTGGCATTTGTCTATGCCATGGGGGTCGGGCTATGATGCGATATCTCTACTTCCTTTTATTATTGACGCTTATTGCTTGTGACGCTGTGGGTAACTTTATAGATTCTGTGGATTATCAGGAACCGGTTATAAACAACCTTGAGCCTGAATTTAAAAATGTGGTCAGCGGGGATACAATACGTATTGTGGTGGATGCTGAGAATCCTGAGAGCGGGTCTTTAACTTATACCTGGTCGGCGCCCGATGGCGGTCAGTTTCTACAACCGGCGGATTTGGACACGGTATATTGGGTTGCCCCGGTCAGCGGCGGGACCTACAATATCTCTGTAAGTGTACGAAATGAGAAAAAGTCTTCGGAAGCCTCCACAAAAATCAATGTACAAAGCCAAAGCAGGCCCGTCGTCAATATTTCCAAGCCAAAGGAAGGCAGCTATTTTGTCCAAACAGACTCACTGACCGTTGTTGCCCACGCCTCCCATGATAATGGCTTGAGCACAATTCGTTTCTATTTTGCCGGGGAGTTAAAAATCGAAAAAGATTATACGCCATCAAATAATTATAGCTTTAAAATACAAATCGATACGGCTGTTGTCGGTAAGGTGTACCTAAAGGTTTGGACGTCTGCGTTTGGGCAACCCACCAATGTTGGTGCCGATTCCATCTTTATAAATGTCGAAGGTATCCTTCCGGGGATAAAGGAATAAAATGAATCTTATAGAAGCGGCAAAAAAAGTAATAAGTATCGAACGTGGCGCCTTACGGGATATGGAAAACCGTATCGGTGAAAACTTTGAAAAAGCCTGTCAACTAATCCTGAAAAGCGAAGGGCGGGTTATAATAAGCGGGATGGGAAAGTCCGGTGCAATTGGCCGAAAGATTGCCGCTACACTGGCCAGTACGGGCACGACATCCTATTTTTTACACCCGGCCGAAGGCCTGCATGGCGATTTGGGAATGGTGCAGCGTAATGACGTGGTTATCGCTATTTCCAAGAGCGGAGAAACCGAAGAACTGTTGCATATCATGCCTGCCTTACACCGGCTTAAGGTACCCATTATCGCAATGACGGGTGAAAAGGATTCTACCCTGGGCCGTCATGCGCAGGTAGCCTTGGATATCAGTGTTGCCGAAGAAGCATGTCCGCATAACCTTGCCCCAACAGCTAGTACCACCGTTACCCTGGTAATGGGCGACGCCCTTGCCATTGCCCTGCTGGAATCCCGTGGATTTACCGCGGATGATTTTGCCTTATTGCATCCGGGTGGTTCACTTGGCAAGAAACTGCTGATGCTGGTCAGCGATATTATGCAAAAGGATAAGGACCTGCCATATTGTTTTGTAGAGGACACCATGCGAAAGGCCGTGCTGGAAATGGCACATAAACGGGGGATATGTCCGGTTGTTGATCATAATTTGATTTTAAAGGGCGTGCTCACCACCGGGGATTTAAACCGTCTTATAGAATCGACGGAACGTTTTTTAGATATCCCTGTTATGGATGTAATGAACAAAACCCCCAAGACCATTGCGTATGATGCATTGGCCATTCTTGCCTATCAGGAAATGGAAGAAAATAAAATAATTGCCCTTCCGGCCTTGGATAAATCACACAAGCTTATCGGCGTGGTCCATCTGCACGATTTGTTATTGGAAGGGATCAAGGCATGAAAGCGGTACTGATTTTTTTAGTTTTACTTTTCTTGATAAGTTGTGACAGCGCCCCCTCCGAAAAAACAAAAGTGGATAAGGCCCGATATCCTAACCAGGAAAGCTGGAACACACATTTGACCATTACCCATGAAGGCCGTAAAACTGCGGTGATGCAAGCCGCACATGTAAGAAAATTTGGGGATATGAAAATAACCCTGATCAGTGACGGGCTGACAATCGATTTCTTTAACGACCAGGGTCAACATACTTCGATACTCACGGCAAAGGGCGGAGAACTAAAAGATATTCGCCAGGATATGCTTGCTTATGGCAATGTGGTTGTAACTTCCGATTCCGGCGCGGTATTATTTTCCGATACGCTGCGTTGGGACAATAAAAAACAAAAAATCATTTCTGAAATTCCGGTGAAAATTGTGACCAAAACAGATACACTATTTGGAGATACCTTTATTTCAGATCCGAATTTGGAGAACTACCAGTTGACCAATTCCCGCGGTTACAGTCATCGAAAATTAAAGGAAAACTGAATGAGGCGAAAGTTGATCCTACTACCGTTCTTTTTATGGTCCCTTTTAGCCTTTTATTCCTCGCGCATCCAAATTATCCATGCCGATCTCAATCAGGGACGGAATATAAACGGCGAACAACTCCGCATATTAAAAGGCAGTGTCCATGTTGTAAACGATACCGTACACATGTATTGCGATAGCGCGGTTTTTTATGAGAAGATCAACATGTTACATTTATCGGGTAATGTTATCCTGGACAATGGACAGCGTTTGCTTCGGGCAAAACAAATCAGCTATTATCCCGGATTGGATAAGGCTATTTGTAAGGAAAATGTGCGGATAAGTGGAAAAAAAGATTCTCTGTTTGCGGATAAATTAACTTTGTTGCTTGCGAATTCGAGTGGTACAGCGAAGGGAAATGTTTATCTGAAAGATAAAGTCCAAAATGCCATCATACGTGGAAATCAGGCACGCTATGATAAGCTGTCCAAAAATTTTGAATGTTGGGGGAATGCCCGCTTTTTTAAACAGGATTCTGCTGATTCAGACCCGTTGACGGTTACTGCGGAAAATATCCGTTATTTTGGTGGGGCTGACGCACGGGCCGTAGCTATTGACAGCGTTGTTATAAAACAGGGCAGCTTTCGGTCCCTTTCCGACAGCGCCACGTATCTTACGCAAAAGGAACAGGCCGATCTAAAGGGCCATCCAATGGCATGGGTAGAAAAAAGCACCTTGCAGGGGCAGAGAATCCTGGCCGATTTTGATTCATCCAGAATAAAACATATTTATATTCAAACCGATGCCAGGGCAGTTTCACTTGTCGATTCAATAAAAAAGACATATAATGTACTTCAGGGAAAGATAATTGAATTCTTTTTGACTTATGGCAAAGCGGATTCAATAATATCCAGGAACAATGCATCGAGTATTTATTACCTGGATAAAGAGGGCGGGCAGCAAGGCAGTAATTATTCTACGTCCGATAGCATTTTTGTGTATTTTAAAAATGGGAAACCGGATTCGATTGAGATTGTTGGCGGCGCACAGGGGACTTTTTACCCGGAAGGCTATAAAGGAGAAAAAAAGTGACGGATTCGCAGGAAATATTATCCGGAAGGGATCTGGTTAAAATTTATAACAAGCGCCCTGTAGTTGACGGTGTTTCCCTCGATGTAAAACAAGGGGAAATCGTTGGTTTGTTAGGCCCGAATGGGGCAGGTAAAACCACCACTTTTTACATGATTACGGGCATGATCAAGCCGCGTAAGGGCAGCGTATATTTATCCAATAAAGATATTACCCATTTACCAATGTATAAACGTGCCCGTCATGGCATTGCATATCTTCCTCAAGAAGCATCGGTTTTTCGTAAACTGACCGTACGTGAAAACCTGTTGTCTATAATGGAAATGTTGAATGTCCCCAAAAAGGAACGATTACAAAAATGCGACCGGTATCTCAGTGAACTTAATATAACGCATATCGCCAATAGCCTGGGGTATCATCTTTCCGGCGGGGAACGTCGCAGAACGGAAATAGCCCGTACGCTTGTAACCGATCCAAAGTTTATTTTACTGGATGAACCCTTTGCCGGTGTGGACCCAATAGCTGTGGAAGATATCCAGAGCATTGTACATGGATTGAAAGAACGGGGGATAGGTGTTTTAATAACCGATCATAATGTTCATGAAACACTTTCGATAACCGATCGCGCATATCTTTTGTTCGAAGGCCGTATCTTAAAGGCGGGAACTGCCGATGTATTAGCTCAGGATGAGAAAGTCCGTAAACTTTATCTGGGACAAAATTTTACATTAAAGCGTTAAGCAGATGTATGGACGCGGATGCTTTCCTGATTAATATAAATCACATTTTCCCTGCCAAACAATTTAGAGATAATCAAGTAAGAAAGTGCGGGTGAATTTGGTATATGTATCCGGTTAAACGGAAAATGGGAATTGAGAAACAAAAGTGATTGACTATCTTTAAATTCCAGATGATAATTATAGCGGGTTAATACCTGGCTAAGTTGGGCACTTGAAATTGTATGAAAGCGAATCCGCTTGTCTATCACTGGTTTATCGAATGTGCCGGGAAGCTCCTGATTGCGTTTTGAATAACTTTTTCTGTATAGTTCAATGGCCCGGTGAAGTTTTTTCATCAATTCTTCCGGAGAAGTGGCCTGGGTATAACAGCCCGGCAGGTTTTCACAAGAACCAATATATTGGTTCCCGTCAAATTCTTTGTTGATGATTACTTTCATGTGAATTCTATGGAAAGGATGATTATGATATCAATTAATCCAATATATAGGTATAATATTTGGTTGTCAATTTAAGTTTGACTTTTTTGACAAATGATTTTATCTCTCATTGATATTAACTTTTATATTCATTGTGGCCGATTGTTTGCATACGGCCAAAAGCAAACGGACATCGTTTGTACATTTAACAAAAAACATAACCTTCATGCAAATACTTTTTATAAAACACAACCGGGTTACAATTACAGCTGAAGAAATTGTCTCGGATATTGATATTGGGCTGGATTTTGTTTCCTTTGAAAGTTATGAAGAGTTACCTTCCGTTCTCGACCACAATGTTTATTGTGCCGTGTTAATGCTTGCCCCCCGTTTAACTGAAGACACCCTGAATTATGTTCATAAAATCCGGGAGAAACACTACAGGGAACCCATCTATATTGTCGCCAATGTCTATTCGGGCAATATTTATAACTTAGCAGAGCATATTCCCGATATCTTTGTTTACGAACCTTCTACAAACATAGACGCCCAGGTAAAATATCTTATAAAAGCCATCGTCAGGATGTATCAAACGGCTAAAAACACTGCATACGCCCCGCTTAAGAAAATCTTGAGCAATCTGCAGGAAAATGCAATAATTATCGATTCCACTGGACAATTACGCTACACAAATGAGTTATTCAATAAAACCTTTAATTTTTCCGGCCAAAAACTTCCTGTTTTGCTTAACAATTTTATTCCTGAATTTGCGTATGAAGATTTTACACGAAAGCTATTTGACAAGAATGCTCCGTCCGCTTCCATCATGACAAATTTTTCTATACCCGGCGGGGTTTTTCTACCCGTGGAAATTATTGCTTCTAACATTCAAGCAGGCAACGATGAATTTATTGCCCTTGTCCGTGACAGAAGCGAGATTATTGCGCTAAAACGTCTTACAGAATTTCAAAACCGCTTACATGAAGACCTGAAAAAACTTATTGCCGGGGCGTTTAATAACGAAGTCGATCCGATACAAAACCCTTCCTTTTTGGATCATTTGAGAATGCTGTTTAGTTGTAACAATATTTTTCCAATTGATCTTGAATGGAAAAACTCAGCGGACAAGCCAAGTATCAATTTAGATAAACTGACACCGGTAACAGAAAAATTCTTAAATGTCTTTGCAAACTTGGCTGGGATGGCCATTAAGCTGGATACAACGACGGTCTATCATTTCTCACCCGATAATCCCACACATTCAAATTATCTGAAATGGGCCAAAACCCTTATTGCAATTCCCGTCCGTTCCGCACAGACAAACTATCTGACGGTATTTTTAACCTATGCAAATCCCTACGAACCGGATAGCGCCATGTTTGGGTTGTTCGAGTTGTTCGCCAATCTTTTGGCTTATCGCTTTTCGGTTCAGGAGAAGGCCGTTCATGATCATGAGATAAATCAAAACAAGGTTATGGTGGAATCATCTCTTGATGGGATTTTTAAAACGCGCCCGGACGGCACTTTCCTTTACGTAAACCAGGCATTCATCGATTTGCTCGGGTATGATAAACCGGCGGATCTTTATAATAGCATGCATGCCGAAGATTTATATTGTGATAGGGATGATCGCGTTCAATTAATTGAAAACCTTAAGAAAAAGAAAGTGTTAAGAAACAATATAACGCGTCTGGTTCGCAGGGACGGCAGGGAAATTATTGTATTGGAACATGTGCGCATACTTACCAATACAGATGGCGAAACGTTTATTGAAGGCACGCTGCGTGAAATTTCAGCGGATATCGATGTCATAAATGTATTGGCCGATTCCCGCTCTTTCTCAGATAGTTTAATTGAAAATGCAGGTGTGATTGTAACTGCGATGAACGATGCGGGTGAATTTCTTGTTTGGAACAAAAAAGCGGCAGAAGTTTTAGGCTATTCCGCAAGGGATGTTCTTGGGTCTGCCGAGTTGATAACCGACTTGTTCCCAGAAAAAAAATATCGTGATTTTGCCATGCAAAAACTTAATGAGGCCATTTTTGATGAAAGCGGGTTACCAATTGAGTTGGTATGCCGGACGAAACGGGGGCGCGACCGCATTTTAAGTTGCTCTATCCACAGAATGAAATCGGAAAAACTTGGCGAAGTTAATATTTTGTTTTGTACCGATCTTACGGATATTCGCCGTTTGGAAAAACGGGTCGTCGATAGTCAAAAAATGGAAGCAATCAGTGGGTTTATTGAAATTTTTACCAGCCAGTTTAAACAAATGCTGCATTCAATTTCTGAAAAATTTCATACAATACAGGAAAATAGTGAGTCCGGCAGCGGGCAAATATACGAGTCCATAAATAAGAATATACGTGAAGCCAATCATTTAATTGAACGCATTTCAGGTCTTTCTGGTCAAACAAAAAGCGATAAAAGACAGTCCAGTGACGCCGATCAACTTATAGAGAACTCTTTCCAACTTTTAAGAACCATCATCCCGGACCGCATCCAATTAAACTATGATTTGAATGGCTTCTCAATGGTACAATTGGAAGAATCTCAGTTTAATCAGATAATTATGAACCTGGCCTTAAACAGTCTGGACGCCATTGAAAAGGAAGGCGAAATCCGTATCGAAAGCCAAAAGGTGCAAGTTGATGACGATCCTTTTTTAGTTGATAACAAGGCCACCCGGAATATTTATTTGAAATTATCGTTTTCCGATACCGGTAAAGGAATGGATAAAATTACCAGGACAAAAATATTTGATCCGTTCTTTACAACATCGGCTGATAAATCCCGCATCGGTCTTGGGATTACACTCATTTACAATATGGTTGCATCGGCACATGGTTATATAAACGTTGAATCCAGCCCGGGAAAGGGCACAACCATTATCATTTATTTACCGGTGCTGCAAAATATTAACAATCAGGCACCAATAACCCTTGCAGATTCTGCTGATATTTGTGTTCTAGTAGTCGATGACCAACTTGTTATCCGTGAATTGCTTAAGGATATTTTAACATCCGAGGGCTATAAAGTGATATTGGCAGAAGATGGTTTGCAGGGTCTGGAAACATATAAAGAATATCAGGACGAAATTGATGTGGTAATTCTGGATATCATTATGCCGGGCTTATATGGCAACGAGGTTTATGCCAAGCTAAAAGAAATAAACCCCGGGATCCGGGTGGTTATTACATCCGGCCATGTTGAGCCGGAAATCATCCAGGAATTAAAAAAACAGGGAATAGATGGTTATTTGCGCAAACCATTTGATATCTTTGCGGTTCAAAAACAACTTAGAAATATAATCGGAGCTTAGAGGCAACAATTCTAAAACATAAAATTTTCAACACAAAAGGATAGCAATAAATATTCATGTTTTGTAACTTTATGGTTGACATAAAAAGAAGCTTATATCTAGCCGGAGAAGGTAATGCAAAAAAAAGTTCTCGTATTAGGAACGGACACATCAATTTTTACGCCGATTATGGCGGAATTGATTAAACATATAACTTTTAAGGAAGTTGCTGTGGAAAGCGCCGGATTGACGCCAACCCCTGTTCATCCTACCGTTGTTAAGGTTTTGCTTGAAATGGGCATTGACGCCAGTGAGTTTAAAGCAAAGGCCGTGAATGAGTTTGTTCATTCAACTTTTGATATTGTAATCACGACATCTGAAGAGGCCAGGAACGCATTGCCCATTTTGATGTCTTGCAGAACGAAAATACATAAAGAATTTAATGACCCAAGTTTGTTAAAAGGAACTGAGCTACAAAAAATCAAAGCATTTCGGAAATTACGGGAAAATATAAATGATTGGTTGAATGAATTCTTGCCACGTCATCGCTTAATCCAAAGAACATAATTATAACCAGTCTTTATATTGAATTTTTGAATGCTAAAGTCCATCTCCATCTAAAATATATTTGTCATTTCTGCAACAACTGACTTTAAAATGATAGGATATGACCGGATGTTAACTGGCAATTTACAATTTCATTCAATAAATATGCATTTAAAAGAAAATTACAAATCAACTATTGAAAGTTTTCCAGGAGACTAAAATGTTCAGACCTATAGTTATACTACGAATTCCCCGGATGGTTTTTGCGCTTTTCATGTTTCTCTTTTTTTTAAGTAGCTCAAATGTTTTTGCATATCAGGATTCATCCGCAATGCATAGCAAAACGGTCCAATCACAAATAGACTCAGTTGAACATGCCGGGGCTACTCATGTTGATAAGGAGAAAGAAACCCTTTCTGCCGATGAAGAAGAAGTAGAGTTAGGCCGGACACTCCCAATATGGAGCGCCATACCATTTATAGGGATATTATTGTCAATCGCATTGTTTCCGCTTTTTGCCGGTCATTTTTGGGAAAAGCACTTCCCTAAAATTTCCGCCATGTGGGCGTTGTTGTTTGCAATCCCTTTTATCTGGGCCTATGGACATGATGCGGTACATGAAATATTGCATATCTATTTATTTGATTATATTCCCTTTATCATTTTGCTATGGGGGTTATTCACTGTTGCCGGTGGCATTTTAATAAAAGGTACCCTAAAAGGGACGCCTGCAGTCAATGTGCTTTTGCTTCTTATTGGCACATTACTTTCCAGTTGGATTGGTACTACGGGTTCGGCCATGGTTTTGATCCGGCCGCTAATACGGGCAAATGCCAACCGGAAGTATAAAGTCCAGACCATGGTATTCTTTATCTTTTTGGTCGCAAATGTTGGCGGTTCATTAACACCCTTAGGCGATCCTCCGCTATTCTTGGGCTTTTTACATGGAGTTAGTTTTTTCTGGACTTTTCAACTGTTGCCAGAAACTTCATTCACCGCCGGATTTTTACTGCTCGTATATTTTATACTTGATTCATTTTATTATAAAAAAGAAGGCGCATTGCCCGATGAAGACGAAAAACATCCAATTCGTATTGAGGGTGCGTTTAACCTGATATTTCTTGTTGGAATTATTGTAGGCGTCCTGTTCAGCGGGGTGGTTCATCTTGGTGAATTTACAATCTATGGCCTGCATATTGCGTATCAAAATGAAATCCGCGATATTTGGATTGTGGCCATGGGACTGTTATCCCTACATTTTACATCTAAGGAAATTAGAAAGGGGAATGACTTTAACTGGTTCCCGATTCTTGAGGTGGCCTATCTTTTTGCCGGGATTTTTATGACTATTATCCCCGCGCTCGCAATATTAAAGGCTGGTGAACATGGTGCGCTGGCGTCGTTGGTAAAAGCGGTTAAAGACCCGGTCCATTACTTTTGGGTTACCGGTGGGCTTTCCAGCTTTTTGGATAATGCCCCAACATACCTTACCTTTTATAATTCTGCCCTTGGCACCCTGGGGTTTTCTGAAGCACATGTCCGGGCAGCTTTTGCCGCCGGGGATGTAGCCAAGGAAATACCAGAGTTTATTCGTTTATTAGTGCCTATCTCAATTGGGGCCGTATTTATGGGCGCCAATACCTATATTGGGAATGCCCCGAACTTTATGGTGAAATCAATATGTGAAGAATCGGATATTAAAATGCCCAGCTTTTTCGGCTATATTTTTAAATGGTCATTGCCAATCTTAATCCCGACATTTATAATTGTCATGATTTTGTTTATTGAATAGCCCGACCGAAGACTTAAGCAATCTTCGTTAAAAAGTAAACCTAAAATTGAATTTCAACTAAACCTCCGCTGGCAACCGTCTTCGGAGGTTTTAAATTTGTAACATTATGAATAAAGAACAACAAAATAGAATCCATTTGTTACCGGAGAATCTTGCAAATAAAATTGCAGCGGGCGAAGTTGTCGAACGTCCTGCCTCTGTTGTAAAGGAACTAATTGAAAACGCGCTTGACGCGGGGGCGACCCAGATACGAATCCTGATAACCGATGGTGGAAAAAAACTTATCCAGGTAATCGATAATGGCCGGGGAATACCCGAAGAAGACGTGCCTTTGGCTTTTCTTCGACATGCCACCAGTAAAGTTCAATCGGAAAAAGATATCGAAGCCATTGTGACCCTAGGCTTTAGAGGGGAAGCCCTGCCAAGTATAGCATCGGTTTCACAGGTTGAGATTAAAACACGTAATGCTTCGGAACAAGCCGGAATTATTTATAAAATAAATGGTGGGGTTGCAGATAAAGTTCAACGCACCGCCTTTAATATTGGCACAAGCATCAGTATAAAGACATTGTTTTTTAATGTACCTGCCCGTCGAAAATTCCTAAAATCCAATACCGCCGAAAACCAACAAATTATGATCGTTGTAAAACGATTTATGTTGGCCTATCCAAAGGTAAACTTTGAATTTTGGGTTGATGGAAGACAAATATATACATTAAAAGAATCCTCAATGGACGAACGGGTCAAAGCCATATATGGTGATGATATTTTTCAGCAGCTGCTCAGTGTCGATGTAAGTCTTGGTGGAATTGTTATTAATGGTTTTATAGGAAAACCAACGGCTACCCGCAGATCGCGTACCCATCAACATTTATTCTTAAATGGCCGTCCCATCCAGGACAGAAGCCTGGGCTATGCAATTAAACAAGGTTATGCCGATACAATTAAAGATGGAAATTATCCGGTTTATTGTTTGTTTCTATCGCTTGATCCAGCGCTTGTCGATGTCAATATTCATCCTACAAAGTCGAAGGTCCGTTTCTCGAATGACCGGACGCTTTTTTATCTATTTATGAATATGGTGCGCCAGACATTGAATAAGAGCGGTGTGTTGACGGATATAACCATAACGGATGAAGGAAGCGCTATTCAAAAAGTTGTCATCCCGGAAGCGCAGGGTTCTGCCTTAGGAGATGAGGGGATTGTAAAACAGTTTAAAAGCCAAAGCCGCAGCATGCGCCATATTACACGGAGCGGCCAACAGTTGAGCCTGGCATATTTCGAAAGCGGTATTGATGACAAGTCTGTAGGCCCGGCGCCACAGGAAAAAATAATTGAGGGATATGCCGGGATACGTCTTTGGCAGGTACATAAAAAATATATTTTCTCGGAAATTAAGAGCGGTGTTGTGATTGTGGATCAACATCTTGCCCATAGCCGGGTTTTATATGAAAAAACATTGGATATTTTGAACGATAGCCAACGGGTAAATGCTCAAAAATTACTTTTCCCACAAAAGCTTACACTGGCTTTGGACGATTTTTTAGTATTCAAGGATATCCGCGCAATCTTACATAAGATTGGTTTTACGGTAAATGTGTTTAGCGGCAATACCATTGTTATCGATGAAATGCCGGCGGATGTAAAGATTGGGCGTGAAAGCCAGATATTGATGGATATTTTTGATTTTTATAAGAACGAAACCAGGGGAAATTATAATTTTAATGAAAAGATCGCAGCAGGATATGCTTTTAAGAACGCCATTAAAACCGGTGAAGATTTAAACATCACTCAAATGAACAATTTGATCGATCGGCTTTTTGCTTGTAAACACCCCTTCTATGCACCCGATGGAAAACCGGTCATCGTGTCTCTTAGCCTGGATGATATCGCGGCAAAGTTCAAATGAAAAGTTATCCGGTTATATTTATTCTTGGCCCTACCGCCGTTGGCAAAACGGAACTTGCAATACGCATAGCCCGAAAAATAGATGCCGAAATTGTTTCTGCCGACTCCCGGCAGATATACAAATATATGGATATTGGCACCGCCAAACCCTCGTTGACAGAGCAAGGCGGAATTGTTCATCATCTATTGGATACAATTTTGCCCACCGATGGTTACAATGCCGGCCGGTTTGCGAAAGACGCTGGAAAAATAATTGACCAGCGCTGTTCACGGCAGCAGAACACGGTCGTTTGCGGAGGCACCGGTCTTTATGTAAAGGCCCTTGTGGATGGCATTGCCCCCCTGAATTTTGATACAATCCCTGCGCGGAGAGAATTGGAGAAACGTTTCAACGCCGAAGGCTTACCGGCATTATATCAGGCATTGATCAGCATGGACCCGCAATTGGCGGCCCATTTAAACCCAAATGATAAGCAACGGATTTTGCGTGGCCTTGAAGTTGTAATTTCGAGCGGAAAAACCCTTTCTGAATGGCATAAAATGCCCACGGATAACCCAAGGTTTCCTTACAAAATGTTTGCCTTAACAATGTCGCGCGAAAAGCTCTATGCGCGTATCGATCAACGTGTGGACAGGATGCTGGAGAAGGGGCTTGTCTCCGAGGTTGAAAAATTACTCTCCGCGGGCTACAAAGATGAAAAAGCGCTTAATGCCGTTGGTTATAAAGAAGTCATTGCATATTTAAACAATGAAATAAATTATTTCGAAATGTGTGAATTGATTAAACGGAATACACGCCGCTTTGCCAAACGCCAACTTACCTGGTTCCGAAAAGACCAGCGCATACAATGGATCGATTATGATAAGTTTTCCACAATACAGGCAAGCGATAAGATTCTTTCATTGCTATAGTATGCATTCCTGCGTTTTTCGCTCGCTCGATGTAATGCAAAATTTCCAATAATATTAATTTTATATGAATCTTCCCGTCCAGTTATTGAACAGTTTTATTTCAATATATGACTCTACTGGGTTTTGTGTGGAAATAGAATACGCCTTTTAATGAGCCTGAATGCTTCCCGATTAAAAATGAGCGAAATCCACTGGAATGGCCTCCGGGAC
>CAYWBI010000020.1:0-33077 GCA_964456445.1 uncultured Calditrichaceae bacterium | reverse complement strand
GTTAACCTGATTGGTGCTTGTGCAAACACTTATACTATTACTTTTGCTGAGCTAAAGACATAATCAAATAAATTAACATCACCCTATGGCATGATTCTGGTTACAGGCCCAACAGGTTCTGGCAAGACGACTACACTTTATACGGCGTTGAGTTTTTTAAATAAAAGTGATGTAAATATAATGACAATTGAGGATCCAATAGAATATAACCTTAATGGAATAAATCAGGGACAGGTAAAAGCGGAAATTGGTTTTACTTTTGCCAACGCCCTACGGTCTTTCCTAAGACAGGACCCGGATATTATCATGGTTGGCGAAATACGTGATACAGAAACAGCTGAAATTGCCATTCGCTCTGCTTTAACCGGACACCTGGTATTAAGCACCCTTCACACAAACAATGCGGCTTCTGCTGTTACACGGTTGGTTGATATGGGGGTCGAGCCTTTTCTTGTCTCAACATCCGTGCAAATGGTAATGGCACAACGCCTCATACGTAAGATATGCACCCATTGTAAACAAAATTATAGCCCCGGTCCCGTGCTTATCGATCAGTTGTTTTCTGGTGAAAAACAACAACAAATAACATATAAGAAAGGAAGTGGATGTGACTATTGCAATTATACCGGATTTCGGGGCCGGACTGCGTTAATAGAATTGTTGCCTATCACGCATAGGATTAAACAATTAGTTATTAAAAATGCCGGCGCCGATGAAATACATAAAACGGCTCTTGATGAAGGAATGCTTTCCTTAAGGGCCCATGGAATTCAAAAACTATGCGAAGGTGTTTCAACCATTGAAGAAGTGCTCAGGGAAACAATGGGCCAATACTGATTGCATAAATCATTGATTCCCTGGCGTCAGAATATAAGGCCTGAACGGGATGAAAAGGGAATCCCTGCTTAAAAATAACATCATTCCGGTAAAACGTAAATTACCTGGATTATCCAATGATAGTAATTTATATCTTCCAATCGATATCTTTTTAAGAATTTTCCGTTTAAAAAAATTTGAAATAGTAATGGAGTCACTATTCCATAAAAGATGCGTTTTAAGATAGTTTTTATTTAAGTAATAGATATCATGATCGTGAAAGTAGATATATTCCCGCACATTGGAAAATTCCTTCTCCAATATGGTTACATCCATTGTTCTTTCTTCTGCATCAATACTCTCTTTAATCCATTTTGATGTGAAACGATGCCCAAATATAAATATCGAGTATAAAAGCGTACTGACAATTATAAAGAGCTGCATGGCGACAATTAGCTCGATTAGCGTATAACCATCATCGGCGTTCCCTGGGAACAATTGTTTTGACTTCATAAATAATTTTATTGTTTGACTCTTTAATGATTCGAAGTTTAATAATTATCAAACTATCTTGAATAAAGGTTTTTTGAACAAGATGTAAGTTTCGGTCCAGTTTTTTATCAATATCTTCATACAATTCCTGATGCACCGTTTTGTTCAATTGTATTTTTGCCTCTTCAATTGCATTTATTTTTGTATCTGTCAATTGCCTTGAGGTAACCAGCGTAAATATATTGGTTGTGAACATTAAAAGAATACCGAGTAGGGTCAGAGAAACCAATATTTCAATTATTGTATAACCATCTTCTTTCATTATAATTCACCAATAAGTGAATATCCATTGCCAATATTTAAACCAATTGGAATACAAAAATCTTTGTTATAGGCAGAGCGGCTAATCTGAGCGCCATTTATCCAGTTAATATATGTGGTGGGGCTGGAGTAAAGAAAAAAACTATTTGTCATTAACACGCCATAAATTCGGCCATAAGCTTCAGTATATTGATTCGAAAAAACAAAACCATTAATCCGGGCAGATGCATCGATAACGATTTTTTCCGGGTCACCTATGTCTTTTGCTACGGAATAGTACAAAACGGTTCCATTAACCACAGCATTTGCCCCAATATCCATATAATGCTTAGCGCTATGGTTGCCCGGGTTTATTACTGCTATCAGTGAAGGAAATTTAAATAAAACATTAGCAGCTTCAATATTTTTTTCCGCAATAAATTGTCCCCGGTGAACCGACCCTCCATTAAATTTAAAACTCGGGGCTTGCGCCAGAATTTGCTCCGTAACCGATCCTATGCCAAAAATGATGCTGCTGTCGGATTCAATGTGGATTTGATTTAGCAGGGAAATATTCTCAAAAACTATTCTTGTATTGCATTTTATATTTCCCGGACCAATAATATATTTTATGTTTGGCAAGATGGCCGGTTCGAGTGTTAAAGTTCCATGATTGAGCCAAATGGTAGAATCTATGGGCTCAAAGGCATTGGGTTGTATTTTATCGGATATGGAAGTTTGATAATTAAAGATCGGTAATTTTTGTTTCATGCCACGGATTATTTTGCCTAAAACTAATTTTTCACCTATAAACCGTTTCCCCTTTAAAATGCCGGCCCTTACCCCATTGGGGCCAACAAGTACATTACCCTCAATACGTGTCCTACCGGTTAGGATTAAGGGGTTGCGGTTGTCGCCCAGGACAATGGCATTGTTAAAACGATTGTCGGGTCGTTTGCCTATTAAAAAGGTTCGTTTATAGGACAAATGTTTAATGCGCGAGGTAGTTTCCACTTTATAAAAAAGGCCCCAGGGGGAAACATGAAAGGTCGTTGTATCCGTTCCCCAAAGGGATGTCGTTCCTGACATCTGACGCATGGATAATATTGTATAAACAATTGACTTCGTATTTTGAAACAGTTGTAATCGCAGGCCTTGATTGGAAACCTGCTTATAGAGGATACGATTGTATTGAAAAAACAAGGATAGGCTTAATGTGGCCACTAAGATAAGAATGATAACTGTGATAAGGGCCGATCCGTCTTCGTCTTGTAGCCTCATAGCGTTTTATCCATTTCCTTTTCATGACCTATCATTTGATATTGTTGATGTAGCGTTCAATGCAATAATTACTCGCTTACCCTGCGCTTGAAGACGCATATTGGCCTTGCCGGCTGAACTGAACTTTATCATTTATATAACAAGTAATTTTGTGGCACAATTTCAAATCCCAATTATTAATCAATTGAAACATTCGGCTCATTCTAAAACCCATTAATTTCAGTAAAAAGAAATCAAATATTTGGCATATCACGTTTTTTAGATAAAAGTTCCATTCGGTCAATAGCATCTGCTTTATGATTTAATATTCCACCCATGAATATCGGAACTAATATAGCGTAGCTTTTATGCATAGTAACAAGATTTTCGCCAAATTCTAAATATCTTCAATATCGGCTTCTGCATGATCATCCCCATAATAATTGCGGATAGCTCATCTGCCCAATCACCTTCCTGGCCACCATGATCTGCAAAGGAAAATGGTCTGTTCCCCGGATAAACATACAGCGAATAAAACTCATCCGCCAAGTCCACCACATGATCCCAATAATATATCCGGAATCTAACCGCGCTTCAACTATCTAAAAAAGATGTATAGCGCTCCCGCCTGGCGATCCACTCAGCCACATCCCTGCCGCGTTTTTGCCCGCCGCTTATCAGCACATCCGTTTTAAACAGCAACTCCCGCAAAAGCGCCTTCCGCCATTCGGGCTTCAGCGTTTTGTCGGCCAGGTGTTTCTCCATCGCCCGGATACGATAGACGTCCATCAGCGGCGTGGTAGTGGAAAGCTGATCGGCATGCCCGCCATATTTTAGCACACTTTCGTTTTTGTCCAGCCCGACCGGATATTTTTTGGCAATTCGCAGCCACAGGTCATAATCTTCGCAAACCGGCAGGGATTCATCAAAGCCCCCCATCTCTTCCCACAGGGATTTTTGAAAGATCACCGCCGAGGGCGAAATCAGGCAAAGTTTAAGCGAAGGTTCAAAAATCCAGCCGCTGGGTTTGGCATGTTTCTTTTTGGGATTGACGTGTTTGCCGTTTCGTATCCAGCGCTCGGCGCTTTGGAAAATACGCAAACCGGGGTTTTTCCGGATAAAGGCACGCTGGTTTTCCAGCTTGCGGGGCAGCCATGCATCATCGCTGTCCAACAAGGCAATCCAGTCACCTTTGGCAGCCCTTATTCCCGCATTGCGCGCGGCCGATACCCCGCGGTTCCCTTGCCTTATGATCTGTAACTGACCGCCATAAGCCGCAAGTATCTCAGCCGTATTATCGTTGCTGCCGTCATCGGCCACAATCACTTCATCCGCGGGGGAGGTTTGGGACAGGACGGAGCCGATCGCGCGCGGCAGCAAACCGGCGCGGTTATACGTGGGGATGATTACACTGATGGTCATATTCTATTTTCTTTCTTACCTTCGATTCGGTCAATCCGCTATATCCATCTTCCGAAAGTTTTAAATGTCCTCCATGGGATAGCCTCATGGCCTCTATGCGTATTTTTTAATCCATATAAACCCGGTAACCGGCAAGGACAAACACACTGTTGTTCAGCCGGGCGGAATTTCCGCGGATATCAAGTTGCCGGTAGGCCAGTGTAATAAATAACGCGCCCTCATCTTTGGTTAAAAATAGTATCTTTAAGCCATAGCGGTTGCGGCGTAACAGGCTTAATTCCCCGGAAGGTAAACCCTCTGCCGCATCATTTAACGGCAGATAGATATCGCCATAAAAATACAGGGATACATTTTTCCTGATGAAACGGCCAAAGGACAGATTCACAAATATACCTTTGTCCGCTTGTGCATAGGCGTCAAATTTCAATTGTTGATAACTAACACGCGCCCGCAGCAGAAGCGGGCCATTTTTTTGATAGCCGAGAAACAGGCCAAAATCATGGGCGAAAAAATTGCCGGGCGCATAATAGGCGCGTTTATAAAGCAAACCCGTCTGTATCCGTTGGGCGTCAGACAAAACGCGCGTATAAGCAAGATGCGTATAACCGGATAGGAAATCATAGGCCTTTTGTGCATACAGTCTGCTAATTATAAAGCCGGTTTGTATTTCCAAACGCGCCGGACGGCCGCCCCATACTACCTGACGCAACATAGCGGTTCCACTCCATTCACTGCCCTGGCCCGAAACCAGATCGGCACGCACTCCGCCGGACAGGACGGCGGGGCGGTTAAACAATGATAGTTTGTTTAAAAGATCAAAACGGGCATGAAGCGCGGCGACAAGGACGGGTAAATTTAAAAGTTCGCCGGATAAAAAATAATTCAGCGATACGGGCGAACGGTTGAGGTTAGGGATTTTTTGCGCTTCGTACTCCAGACGCAAAGCCGGTGCTTCCTTACCGGCAGAGACCAAACCGGCGCTAATGGCGAAAGCTTGCTTATAATGGGCGGATTGTCCATAACCGCGACCGACCGGAATTAAAAAAATCAGGGCGATAAAAATCGTTCGTTTCATAGATGTCTTATACCGGAACTTCGGATCAATTGCGGCCTAATTTATGAACAATTTTAACACGAAGGTGATTTAAATAGTTTTCGGCGTCCAGCAACATGTTTTGATAATCTTCCGTGGAAAGACTGTCCGGTAATGCGCCTTCCGTGGAGAGCCAGCGTTCAAACAGCGGCATACCCGATTGATAAACGTCGTTATGCCTTATACCCGCGGAGGTGGCCAGATCACTTCTGCCCGGGTCTTCAAATACCTTATCGGCAGCAGAACCCGTGTTTTGCGGCCAAAGCGTTTCTTCCTCCATTTGATTGCTGAAGGCGGCCATTTCACGTCGGAGCAATTGCCGGTCATGTACATCCCGGCGGCGTTTTTTAACGATCGTCAGGTTCGAATCGACCTCTGTGAGCGCACGTTGCAGAAAATCCTTGTGAATCCGGGCGTCCAGCGCCGACGCCCCGCTATCCCCCGGCATGGCGTCGATCACACGGGGATCGAATGAAAAGAACCGCGGCAGCGGCGCATAACGGCTGCGTTCCCGCAAAGCCGCCTCCAGCTCTGGGTTCCCGCGGGCAGGCGTGTTCACGCTGTCCCGCAGCACATTTATCCGCCGGGTGTAATAACCGTACAGTTTTGCCCGTATCTTCAAAAGCTGTTTTTGAAGCAGATGAATGTTTTTGTAGCGTGCTTCGACGTCCATGCCGATTTCGAGCGCCCGGGCAAGCAATTGAGGTAAGCGTGTTTGCTTGTCTTCCGGCCCTTTTTTTATTCGTTCGATTTCATCGCTTAACTGTTTCAGCCGCGTCTGAACGCTATCCGCTGTTAGTTGTCTGCGTTGTAGATGCCCCAGCATTTGTTGATAGTCGTTTTGCAAAACAGCGATTTCCTGCGCGCCAAGGCAGGTAACCAGCATAAGCGGGATAAGTAAGATTTTTTTCATAACAAATTATACTTCTCTAATTTATAATACAGGGTGGCCGTTTTTATACCCAACAGCCGTGCCGCGCGGCTTTTGACGTTTCCGGCTTTTTCCATGGCAGCGGCGATCAACATCTTTTCCGTAGCGGCAAGGGTTTCGTTTAAGGTTTGCTTCTCCGGCGCCGGGGCCGCGGACCGCCCCGCTTCCAGATAACCCGTCAAATCCAGCGCGTCGATCTCATCCTTGTTGACAATTACCAATGTCCGTTCGATAATGTTTTCCAACTCACGTATATTCCCCGGCCAGTCATAGTTTTTAAGCGCCTGCATGGCCTGCGCTGTAAAGTGTACCGTGCCGCCCGGTTTTTGATGTTTTTTCAGCAGGTGTTCTGCCAGCACGGGGATATCCTCCGGCCGTTCACGCAACGGGGGCAGATGGATGGGGATGACATTCAGACGGTAATATAAATCTTCGCGAAAGGCGCCCCCTGCAACCCGCTCTTTTAGATTTTTATTGCTGGCGGCGATGATCCGGACGTCCACACGCAGGGTCTTTTCGCCCCCTACCCGCTCGAATTCCTTTTCCTGCAGCGCCCGCAGCAGCCGCACCTGCATGGCCGGGGATATGTCACCGATTTCATCGAGAAACAAAGTGCCGCCGTCGGCCAGTTCAAAACGCCCCCTGCGCTGATTAAGCGCACCGGTGAAAGCCCCTTTTTCATGCCCAAACAATTCGCTTTCCAAAAGATTATCGTTAAGCGCCGCACAATTTACACGGATAAACGGTGCGTCTTTACGTGGACTTTTACGATGAATTGCCCGGGCCGCCAGCTCTTTGCCCGTTCCGCTTTCACCACTGATCAAGATGGCGCTTTCCACGGGGGCCGTCTTTTCGATAAGCGCCAAAACCCGTTTCATGGCCGGGGACCTGCCAATAAACCCCGGAAACTGTTGTTCGATTTCCTCATTCAGATAGCGGTTCTGCGCGCTTATTCTTTCCAGTTTTTCATCCTGATTTAAAGCATCGAACAAGCGTTTGACCCGCAAACGCAACTCCTCGTTCGAAAAAGGCTTTGTAAGAAAATCGGCCGCCCCGCCGTTCATGGCCTGCACGGCCGAAGCCACGGTGCCATAGGCGGAAATCAGCAACACTTCCGATTTGGGGTTGAATTCCTTAACGGTTTTTAGCACGCCTAAGCCATCGATGGGTGCCATGCGCAAATCGGTAATAACCAGTGGCGCCGGCGCGTGCTCAAAATGTTTTATGGCGCGACCGCTATCGGTAAAGGACGTTACCTTGTACCCGCTGCGCCGTAAGGTCTCGGTCATTGCTTCGCACATGGTCTCATTGTCGTCGATGATCAGTATCGTTTTATCCATTTTTTATATCCCCGGAATTATTCAGTTCAATAACAAAACGGGCGCCCCTGCTATAGTTCGTATCCAAATGCAATTGTGCATGGTTGGAACGGCACAGTTTTTCACAAACCGCCAGCCCAAGCCCGGTTCCCTGCTCGCGTGTTGTAAAAAACGGATTAAATAATTTATCAACATTTTCCGCCGGAACGCCCTCACCCTTATCCTCGATGATGAGCTGTGTACCGTTTGCGGCAGAATGTGCATATAAACGAATTTCTGTATCCGGCCCGCCTGCTTCAATGGCGTTTTTCAACAGGTTAAACAGAACTTGTTTAAGCTGATCGGGGTCAAAAATAATTTTTCCTTTAAAACCGGCGGTCTGGATATGCTTCCCTTTACTTTTTAACAGCGGTCTTATACTGAGCTGAAGCTCGCTGTAAAGCTGGATCAGATCCACGGTCTGCGGGTTGGCTTTTATGGGGCGGCTATAATCCAAAAAGGCGCCAAGTTGGTTTTTTAACGTCGCTATTTGTCGGCGGATTTTTTGTGTATTGTCAAAAATCGCCGGATTCCCCTCCGCATCTTCCTGGATCAGTCCACAAAGCAGTTCAATGCCGCCAAGCGGATTGCGGATCTCATGGGCAATCTGGGCAATCATATTTTCGCGGTCTTCATTATGCCCGCGTATAGCGTTTTGCATGTTTACCAGCGTTTCACGCAAAATGGACAACTCGCCGGCCATGGGCGGTGGTGCAGGCGCGGAAAAATCCCGTTTGGCAACGGTAGCGCTAAAATCCACCAGGCGTCCAATGGGCCGGGCAATTGAACGTGCTATAAAAAAGGAGGCCATCACAATCACCGCAATTGCCCCGAGGGCAACAAACAGAAACAAACGCCCCATGGTGTTCAACGCCTGCAATTGTGCCACCGATTCGCGTACCCCTATATAATAATTTGTATCGATGCGGTAGAATCCCCACAAATACCATTTTCCACTGGCCGCGGCAAAAGGTACGGAGACCCGTGCTTCATCGGTGGATAAAGAATCGATTTCCGTCTTGCTCAAATAGAGCTGCGCCGCGGACATCGCCGGACCGCTATTAAAGAGAACCTGTTTTTGCCGGTTAAAGATAAATATCCCCGTAAGCTTTGATGCCTTAAGAACCGGCCGGAGTGATGCTTTAAAAAACAGGTTGGCCGCATTGTCCGCTTCCGGCAGCAGATACGGCAGATATTTAGTGTTCACTTCACGACCGATCATCAATGTCATCCTCTGCAGATAGCTTTGTGCTTCGTCAAGGTACACCCGCCGGATGGTCACATAACCCGTCCGGGCCAATATCCCGATAAACAAGGCCATGATGATGGTGAATGTCAGCAGGATCCGTGTTTTTATACTTTGCTGTTTTTGCCTCACGCCATACAACTCCGCTGGATATCTGTGGCCAATATGTTATCGAATACTTTGCCGCGCGGCAATTTATTTTTACCGAAAGAATACGGGACAAATAAAATTCCCGCTCACTTTCGTAACCCGTAGTGCCTCAGATTGCCAATGGTATAAGCAAACTCATCATCGGCAAGCTGAAGGGATGGGTCCACATAAACCGAGCGTGGATAGCCGTAGTCGGTATCAAAGGTATAGTCAAATTTTTCCGTGTGTTCCCTGCTCAGCGCCTCCAAACGGTCAAAAAGCCCGTCGATCGTATAAAACCATTTATAATCCGTACTGTCAATGGAAACATTATTGGAATCGGTTATAGATTCAATTTTATTGTTTATGACCAGCACGGTCAGCGGCATTCCGCCATAAATACAATTACAATCCTGTCTAAAATCAAAGAGATAGTTTTCAAAAACGCTCTTCTCCCAAAGATTACGTGCATTCCTGATATCCGTGGGCACAGGCGCAGTGCTCTGGCTGCAGGCCATGGTTAGCAGGCATAAAGCGACAAACCGTGTTTTCATAACTCAGAACCCTCCCCGTTTTTATTTGTTTTGCCCAGTGGGATTTCAATTGTGAACTGATGGCTATAGATCGCATGTTCGGTTACATCGAGCGGACCTGAAGGGGCCAGAATTAGATCCGAACGAAGTGCCATATCCATTGCCGGGCTAACAAAGAAGCCACCCCCAATTCGTGGCTGCCCGGAGCCACCGATATATCTGCCACTGTATTTCAGATTAAAATCCCGGAAATGAAATTTCACGCCCCAACTCCAGGTATATTCCCACCAGTCTTCCGCCTGGCCGCGGCTGTTTTGAAATAGGTAGTTGGTTTGCTCAAGTTTATAAGAATAACTATGTATTTGCAAGCCGCCGCTCAACTGGAGCCGGTCATAAAAACGGGTCAGTCCAAAGCGGAATATCCAGTTGTTAAAAGTAAAATCATTGTTTACGGTTTTGCCGCCCTGTGGAATGGGCCTTCCCCCGTTACTCAGCGTATCGCGGACCGCTGCCGCCCAGGTGTTGCTCCAGATCGGCTCATAAATAAAATCGATCCCCAAATGTGTTTTATCCGTTTTATGCGCAAATCCAAGCCCGAGGTTAAAAGCCCAGGTATCACCGGGGTCCCGCGGGATACGCATCAAATCATAATTTGGGATTTTGGGATGGGTCTTACGGTTTATCGTAAATATCCCCCCAAGGGTCGTTCCCGTTTCGGGCAGGGTTTCCCGATATATAAGCTGGCCGCCATAGGTATAGGTATGATCGCTGTTCGAAACCAGCTGATTATTATAAACATAACTCTTTTGAGCGTCGTTCCAAAGCCAATTCGAATAAATTACATCCTGACGCATATCAAAATTGTTGTATAGAAGCAGGGCCTTAAACTCCCTTCCCTCATCATTTCGCGTCAGCCCGATTTTAATATTCACCGCATGGCCGTTTTGGCTGACCGATGAACTGTTATCATACAGAAGTTCCACACCGCCTATCGCCTGTAGATTGGAATAGCTTAGTTCGGCGCCAAAATTATAACCGCTGTCCAATTGTTTTCCCAGGGCAAAGGTAACATATTTATTGGGAATAAACCGGCCTGTTTTTTGAACCGTAGAAGCTTGGACGGCCAATAGACGAATGTCATTATTTTGAAACGAGTTAAAGGCCTGATGTGCCATTTCCAATTGTTGCCAGGCCAGCATCAGCGCGCCAAACCATTTCCCGTTGCGAAAATGCGCTGCGACCGGTAAAGTGCGCCCACCGCCAAGATTATCGGCAATGCTGTAAACCAGGGGTACGCCAAATAGAAGGTTTTGCTTTATTGCAGACCCATCGGCAGGATTACTAAACGGGTCCAGCCAGGGGTCGTCCAGAGCGACACTTACCCCGCCCATAGATAAATTTTGCGATGGGTAAAATAGAAACTGATCGCCGGCGGCCAGGGGAACGGTTTTTAATGAAATCATTTGGGCCTGCATCACAAGCGGCAGGATAAGCAGGTATAAAAAATTGATTTTTCGCATCTCGGCCTTCCTTTCAATAAGTCATATAAAGAGTCCGGATGGTCCCGGATATTACAGGCCATCCCTCTGTTTTCAATTTATTTTTGGATTTGTTTATCGAAAGGGCGTCAATTTTAATGCCAGAAAAGAAAACCGCGCTATAGCGGTCTTTATGGAAAACTTACAATAAAAAAACCATCAGATTTCTGAATATATATCAGATATCTGATGGTTTAAGGGAGGGTAAATTGTTTTTGTTAGCGATGCGAATCGTGTTTGATACGGATATAAACGGGTTTCAGGCCCTTTGACAGCAATGTTCCGGATGTACGTAAAATTTCAAGCGTAACATCAACCAGCATATAGACAAAGGGCACAGCCATTAATAAAACGGTGATAACTTTTATAATTTCCAACATGTCCGCTCCTGTTTCGATGATTTTAAAGCCTGATACGCAGGAAAGGAAAACATGTTGCAGGCTCTTGCACATTTAAGGGAAATAGTTATAAAACCGAAGGCGCATTTTGTTCTTTTTATGGAGACTGTTTTTCAACCATTTTCAGAAAAATGCTTTTTATGTTGAATCCCCCGTATATTTTTGTAAGTTCCAGCATTGGAAATAATAATTTTGGTCGCGGTATCTATTTTTTTGGGCAGGCAATTTGATTTCATCCTTTCTTTGCACGCGCGTTTTAAAAACTTAACATCATGTTTAGGCTAATACAGACGCTATAAAAAAGAGTGTTAAATACAAAGAAAAATGGATTGCCGCCATGACTTATCAGATATGCAAGGGGGGCATGGACCACATACCGTTTAGCCGGGCAGATTTCTTTGTCATGCGGGAAAGTCAGGCCATGTTTTTATCAGGCCGAAATATCTTCACCTATTGGGTTTGTTTTTACCCGCTTTATGCAATATAGACGAAGTCTGTCTCTCCGAAAAAACCGACGAAAGGCACTACAATCCTAATTGTGACCGTATAGCATTTCTAAGTTTATCCATAAATATAAAGCTGCGGCGGGCATTGGCGTTTTTCCGGAAGATGAAAATGGTCCGCATTGAATTGGAACAAAAAAACGGGTTGTTGCGCGCTATCATAAACCACATCCCTAACCCTAAACAGGAGGATATAAAATGAAGCATTCCATATTAAAGGCGTCCATCGCGGCCCTGACGTTGTTTATCATGTTTGGCTGTAGCACAAAAAAGACGGAGCAAGCCCAAACCGAAACGCCCGTAGAACCACAATCTGTTGTCACTCTAACAATTGGCGACAAGGACACAACATTTACCGACGCCGTTATATTTTATGACAGCACAAATAATTCTACACATGTTAAAGGCGGCGCCATGTCGGACAGCTATTATTTTATTTTTGATTTCCCCGGCAAACAACCCGGCTCATTTGAGAATGGTTCCTTAACTTTAATGGAATATAGTCCTGCAACGGTCAGCGGTACATTGAACCATTTTGGACAAGATTCGATCACGGGCACGTTTAATGGATCGGTGCAAAAACTGGATAAAAAAGGCTTGCCTATCAAGAAAGACATCCCAATTTCCGGTAAGTTTAAGAAATAAGTTTGTCCCACTTTGGAACCAACAAAGCAGGCCTTTGACAAACCGCGGATATATATCCGCGGTTTGTTATTTATACAGATTGATTTTACCGTCCCAAAAATACAGCCATAAAATAGCGGATGGTCTGTTCAAGACCTTTGATTAAATCAAATTTGGGCTCAAAGCCAAGCGCCTGTCTGGTAGCGCCGATATCGGCCAGGCTATGTTTGATATCGCCGGGGCGTTCGTCGGCATATACAATTTTACTGGCGCTTTTCGTCGTTTTAATGATCAGCTCGCACAGTTCTTTTATGGAAATTGCGCTACCGTTGGCCACATTATAAATACCGGTCGCCTGTGCTGTAGTGGCAGCCAGAACATTGGCCTGCACCACATCTTTTACGAAAACAAAATCCCTGGTTTGCTGTCCATCGCCAAAAATATTTAAATCTTTGTTTTCAAGCGCCCGCTTTACAAAGATCGGGATAGCGGCGGCATAAGCGCTATCGGGGTCCTGCCGCGGGCCAAAAACATTAAAATAACGCAGGGAGGCCGCGCCCAGTCCGTGATATTCGTTATACATCCGCAAATAATACTCACCATCCAGTTTGGTAATGCCATAGGGTGATTTGGGCTCCGGACGCATATCCGTTGTTTTCGGCGAAACCGGATTATCGCCATAAACCGCGGCGGAACTGCTGTGCACCACCTTTTCCACCCCGTTTTTCCGGGCAGCGTCAAGCACGTTTATCAGACCGTTTACATTGATGTCCACACATTCCAGTGGCTTGTCCATGGATTCCGGCACGGATATCATAGCGGCAAGATGATGCACATAGCGGGCGTTCTTCATAATTTCAAACACCTGCTCACGGTCGGTAATGCTGATTTCATGAAATACGGCCCGGGGGTAAACCGTTAAATTTTCCCGGCGCCCGCTACGCAGATTATCAATAATATGTACCTTCGCGCCCTGGTCCAGCCAGTACTCCGCAATATGCCCGCCAATAAATCCCGCACCTCCGGTGATCACAACTTTCATTCGCCGCTCCATGTTAATTTGTATATAATTTATCACATTCTTCTTCGACCCTTTTTTTTAATCGCTTTAGATTATAGTTTAGCTAAAAAATTACCAACGGAGAACAACCATGCTAAAATTACTAATTCTGTTTTTGGGGGCGGTGACGGCCCTTTCCGCCGCCGATTTCAAAACGATCAGCTTTCCGTCGGCGGATAGTTTATTGATAAGTGCGGATCTCTATCCGGCGCCAATAGCCGGAGCGCCGCTTATCCTCTTGTATCATCAGGCCGGATGGAGCCGAGGCGAGTATCGTGAGATTGCCCCAAAGCTAAACAAAATGGGCTATGCCTGTCTGGCCATCGATCAACGTTCCGGGGGAGAAGTGAACGATGTTTTAAATGAAACCCATTCCCGTGCCGAAGAGGCCGGTATGGAAACAGGTTATCTTAATGCCCTGCAAGACATGCAGGCTGCATTGGACTATGCGCGGGATTCGTTGAAGGCCAGCCGGATAATTATTTGGGGCAGTTCTTATTCATCGGCGCTGGTGTTTGTTTTGGCCGCTAAAAACCCGGGAAAGATATCGGCCTTGCTTGCCTTCTCTCCGGGGGAATATTTTAACCGTTTTGGCAAGAGCGATCATTTTGTTACCGAACAGGCGGCGAAATTAAACATACCGGTTTTTATAACTTCGGCCCGAGATGAAAAAGAAAACTGGGCAGGGATATTTAAAGCCGTTCCAGATTCACGCAAGATGAGCTTTCGTCCACAAACAACCGGTCAGCATGGTTCCCGCGCACTATGGGAAAAATTCCCCGAGCACAAAGATTATTGGACCGCGGTAAAAGCCTTTTTGCTAAAGTTAAACTGAGAATACCATTTGCTCCCTGATTGTAAATTTACATGAAATCGATTTTATAATAAACATACAATCTTTATGTTAGCTGCTTTGCCGCCACAAATAAATCGGAAAAATTAGAAATAATATGTTTGCAAACATTCTCACTATTGCAATAACCGGTCTGTTGGCCGGTATTATCTTTTCAATGCCCATCGCCGGACCGATAAGTATCATCATCACCTCCAACGCGTTGAAAGGCAAATTGTTGTTTTGCCAACGCACTGCGTTGGGCGCAGCCATTGTGGAAACACTTTATGTTCTGGTGGCGGTATATGGGATAGCTACGCTATACCCTTATTATCAACCCGTCATTCCCTATATTTTGCTGATCGGCTCTGTTTTCATTTTCAGTATTGCCATAAAAATTATACGGACCAAACTCCGTGTTGAGCAATTGCCAACGGAGGAGATAAGAGCGGATAAAATGCGTAACCGCGGCGGTTTTAGGACCGGAATAATCTTAAACCTGACCAATCCGACACTTTTTATCGGCTGGCTTGTTTCTTCTTTTATGGTCTTTTCCTTTCTCTCTTCGGTCGGAGTGCATACCGGGGGAATGGAACAGGCTTTAAACAGTAATATAGAGGCTGTTTCTAAAATCGCTGGGGATGAGTTTAAAAAACCGGCCATCGAAGGGCTGGAAAACAAAACATCTGAAAAACAGGCCCCAAAATCGCATGTAATTTTACTAAGTGTCATTTATGCCTTCACCGTCGGGCTGGGCGGATTTCTTTGGTTTTATTTTTATTCAAAATTTATCGTTGCCCATAGAGACAAATTAAACCTGCGCCTGCTCAACCGTCTTATTCAAATGTTAGGGGTTATCCTGGCCATACTTGCGCTGTATCTTTTTTATGAAGGCGTTCATCTTCTCTAACTTGATCGTCCGAATAAATCCGTCAATAAAATTCATCCGCATATTACAGCAAAATTTTAACCGCCCGGCGCCCCCATTTCTCTCCGTGTTACATACCAAATTCATTTTATTTTTGTTTTTCAGGAATATACAAATGTCAATTTATGATCTAAAAATCAGTCTATGCATTTATTTTAAATTGAATTAGAAATAGCTGGTAACTTTTAATATTTACAGCATCAAACATTTACATCCTGAAATAATTTCCCATTATTTTAATTTATTTAAATTATAGGGAGATTATTCCGAAAATATTTATTAAATTAGTCGATATTTAAGTTTATGGAGATTTTTTTATGAGCACAAATGAGACTCTGTTGTCTGAAAATGAGACGACGGCTAATTCCGGTTCGCCAGTTGTCATACCGGAACATATTATAGAGGTTGTTAGTGATTCGGGAGAAGGCGCTCAAACCGTGGGTCAATCCTTTGGTACGCTTTCCGCCCAAATGGGCAATGGTATTTGGACCGTAGAAATTATCCCGGCAGAAATTGAACCGCCTCCCCGTGACGCTGCGGGCGCCAGCGGAATCCGTATCCGTTTTGGCTCCAGGGAAATAACCAATATGGGCAACGAAGCCGATTTGATCGTCGGCTTTAACGAACAAGCACTGATGGGCCGCGTCGAGGTAGGAAACATAAAGCAGGGAGCAACAATTTTACTGGAAGACAAATGGCGGACTCATGCCAGTGACGCCATCCGTAAAGCTTACATTTCCGTTTACAACCGTCTTGTGGAAGATGGTTATAAGATCATTGAAATACCGATGGAAGAGGAAACGTTAAAAATTGTAAAGAACCCGCGCCGCGGCAAAAACATGTTTGTTTTTGGTCTGCTCTGTTATATTTATTCCCGCGATATGGATTTGGCGCGTCGGCAAATCCGTAATAAGTTCAGCAAAAAAGGTGAAAAGGTCATCACACCAAATATTGCCTTGTTGGAAAGTGGATACAGTTGGGCAAAAGCCAACCTCGATTTCCGGTACCAAATCACTTCCCCAGCGGTAAAGGGCAATAAAATTGTGACCAACGGGAACATTGCATTGGGCATGGGCATTATGGCCTCGGGTATGGACGTATGCGCCATGTATCCCATCACACCGGCCACATCCGTTTCCCATTATCTAAGCGAAGTCTTCGAAAATGCCGGCGGTGTTGTACATCAGGCGGAAGATGAAATAGCGGCCTGTGCCTTTGCCATCGGCTCTTCCTATGCCGGGAAATGTGCAGTAACCGTAACATCCGGACCCGGATTAGCGCTTAAAACGGAAATGCTCGGTTTGGCTTCCATGGCGGAAATCCCCCTCGTTTTGATCGATGTGCAGCGCGGTGGTCCAAGCACGGGTTTACCGACCAAGGTTGAACAAGGCGACTTGCTGGCCGCACTTTATGCATCCGCCGGCGATAACCCAAAAGTTGTTCTGGCACCTGCGACCATAGAGGATTGTTTTTATAGCGTGATAACGGCCCGCAAAATTGCCGAAACCTTTCGCATGCCCGTACTCATCCTCTCCGACGCCAATCTGGCCACGGGTCAGCAGCCTTACAATCGTCCGGTCTTTAACCCGGAATGGCTGGCGCCTGCACCGGATCAAAGCCCCTTACCGGAAGGATTCAAACCTTTTGACTGGGACGAAGAAACGGGCTTGTCTAAACGCCCCATCCCTGGGCAACAAAATGGGTTGTATCGTGTAACCGGTCTGGCACATACCGCAGAAGGCAAAGTAGCCTATGACATGGTTACCAATCAAAAAGGCAGTGACGCGCGAAGTAAAAAGCTGATCACTTTGCAAAAAACATTAAAAACACCAAAGGTATTTGGCGATGAAGAGGGCGACATCCTTCTTCTTGGCTGGGGCAGCACAAAGGGTTCTATTGAAGAGGCCGTTGAGATAGCCCGGGCCGAGGGGCTTTCGGTATCCTCTCTCCATCTCAAGTTTCTGCAGCCAATGGCCTCCGGTATTGGAGATATCCTTAAAAAATTCAGGAAAGTCATTTCGATTGAAATAAATTATTCCGATGACAAAAACGATTCGCAGGTAACCATGGATAACCGTCGATACTCAAACCTGGCCTGGCTCTTACGGGCACGCTATCTGGTTGACATCGATAGTTTTTCCAATGTTTATGGACAGCCGTTAAAACCCGGTGACATTGCGCAACGTGTGCGTGATGAAGCACAGGTATTAGCGGAGTAATTCAGGAAATATTCATATTTTAAAGGATATAATCATGTTTGGAGTAAGCATTGACAATGTCGTGGATTTAGATCAAAAATTTTATGCGATGGAAGACTTCCAGAGCGATATCCCCCGCTGGTGCCCGGGTTGTGGGGACAATGGTATTTTAGCGGCAACACAAAGATTATGCCGTGAGAAACAACTGCCTCCCGAGAAAACCGTTTTTGTTTCCGGCATCGGTTGTTCCAGTCGCTTTCCACATTATATGAACACCTATGGTTTTCATAGTTTGCATGGGCGCGCCCTACCGGTAGCCGAAGGAATTAAATTACGCCGCCCGGATTTAAATGTTTTTGTAAATATGGGCGATGGCGATTGTTTTAGCATTGGCGCCGCACACTGGATTCATGCCCTGCGTTATAACTTTAATATGGTTGCCGTTGTGCATGACAATAACATTTACGGGTTGACCAAGAAACAGGCGTCCCCTACAACGCCCTTAAACCTAAAAACGAATACAACCCCCAAGGGCGCTTTTCTAAATCCACTAAACCCTTTGGCAACCACACTTGGTGTTACCAATGTTTCTTTCGTGGCCCAGGCCGTGGAATGGATACCCGAACTGTTGTTTGATTTGATACGGCAAGGTTTCGAACATAAAGGGCTGGCATTTATTCATGTTATGCAACGTTGTCCACACTTTACCGAGGGGCTATTTGATCCGGTCATAAACGACCCATCTAAAATCCGTGTACTTACCCATGAAAACGGCATTCAGTTGAGTGATGGTTTAAAAAAGATTTACAAAAATACGGAAGAACATGACCCGTCCAATTTGCTAAAGGCAAAAGAATATTCTACCCTTATCGGTGAGGTTCCCGTTGGCGTATTGTACCGTAACGAGTCCATCCCCGTATATGATGAAATCCGTAAACCGCAAAAACTCGTCACGTCCGAAATGAAGCGAACTGCCCTGGAAAGTGAATTCGACAAATTCGCCATTAAGTAGGGACATGAACAGGAAGGTTAGACGTAAAAATGAAAGCTGAACAAAAACAAGATGCAGACCGCGGGCAGGAGCCCCTGGAATTGCTGCATAAAATCGATGAAGTCATCGAAAGTAAATTCGGGACACAAACGATCACCATCTCTTCCGAACCTCTTTCCTTTGAATTACATCTACCCGCGCAAGCGGATGTAAGCGCGGATCAGGCGAAGAAATTACATGAAGAACAGATGGCTTTTTATCTTAAGGGTCATCAGGAAAAACCAGCAAAAGACCTGCTGCCTATACATCTTAGCGATTATAGAAAGACAGATAACCTGCGCTATGATTTTCCGGTTATCATCAACGCCGGTCAGGAAAAATGGTTCGTACCTCTGCGACAGTGGATAGACGAAGCCTTACAGAACAGTGGTCTCGATGGAAATGAAAGTACGCTTCTTAAGCTGGAATTATCCAAGGTGGAGAAACTGTTAAAAAAAGGGTTGGAAACGGAAGGAAATGCCGGCTTTGCCCGGGCCCTTGACCGTGCCTATAATGCCATTCAAAAAGAATTGGCAGACAAAAACGGTACCATGGCCTCAATAGAAAAAGTTCTCGCGGGCATGCTTAATTCCGTATCTGATGACAGTCGTCTTATTGCTTATGGACCGGACTTTTATGAGGTCTTTTTAAAAACCATATTGAGCCGGCAAATTAAAAACACAATCGATACATTCGCTCCGGATCTGGCATATCGACAAGCGGCCATTCAGGCTTTGATCAATTCCGGCGAATCCGCCACGGAAAGCACAGCAGACAGCTCTGGCGCATGGGACAGTGAAATCGACTTTTCCGAATTAAATAAGATTACGGCGTCGCTGCCACGCAATACGATCTCTGCCGAACGTATGAAACGTCTGAAATTTATTGCCTCCACTCTAAGCAACTGGCTGCTATTCACGGAACATAATGGTCAAAATTCTTTAAGCACATCCTTGATTGCTAACACGCTCGCCGAAGCAAAGGCCACGGTAAAGGATCAAAAAGATATGACGGCGATATTTTTTAAGGCCTATCATCTTGCGGCGTTGGAAATGGAAAATAAATATGTGGCCGAACATCATGATCCGTTTTTTGCATCCTATGGTCCGGCAATGCTTAGCGAGGATGAACGCAAACTTATCCCACCTGTCATATTAAAGCTGGATTCCGGTTTTACAGACGATATGATGGGATTAATAGAGTTGCTGAACAGTGGGGACAGGGTAAAGATATTTATCCGGGAAACAACGCCTTTGTACCACGATGCGAATGGCGCAATCCGGCCCGGTCTTGCGGGGATATTTGCTCAGATGGCGCTCAACCTGAATCAGACAGCCGTTTGCCAGGCAACGCTTGCCACCCTTCCAGGTCAATCAGCCGAACTCGAGGCGGTATTTGCCTATGACGGTCCGGGACTGATTTCAATTTTTGATGGAATTGCCCGGGATACAAATGCCAAAATCCCGGCCTGGCTTCTCAGTGGCATGGCCCCGGAAGCACGGGTATTTGTAAACTTCAGCTCTGTCCCGGATCACGGAGCCGGACAAGCTGAGCGCTTTACCCTGGATCATACGCCAAAGAAAGAAGAAGCCTGGCCCATTCGCAGTTTTAAATTTATAAAGGATGGCGCCGGGCTTATGGAAGATGTTCCCTTCTCCGCAATCGAATATTGCGCGGTTCAACCGGGATTTGCATCTCATTTTAAACAACTGAATTCAGATGAGTACCACGACAGACAAATTCCTTTTATCACCTTTATAAACGAAAGCCGATATCATCGGGAAGGCTATTTACCGTTTATATCCATGGTCGATCCGGTTTCAGGAGAAATAGTCCGGGTTCTGGTTGACCGTTCACTGGTTGAGGCCGCTTACCGCGTCCTGGAAAACTGGCGCATGCTGCAGGAGTATGCAGGCATAAACAACTCCCATGTAGAAAGATACACCGCTACGTTACGCTCTGAATTAAGCGCAGAAAAAGAACAGGCCCTTCAGACCTTAAGCGCAGAATATGAGCAAAAACTCAATCAGGACAGGGAAAGCCTGACCAATGAGATAATTGCCGGCATTGCCGCGGGGCTGGTTTCGACGGATTTTGTTCAGATGGGGAACGCGCAAAACAAATCCATATCAACATCGTCCGCACCGGTTGTTTCAAAACCAGCGGAAGACCACGATGAAGAAGATACGCCCGCTACAGATGAGCAGGAAACGGAAACCGATGAGATGTCTTTTGACGAGGCTTACATCGATACACCGCTCTGCACAAGCTGTAACGAATGCCGCAACCAAAATGAAGAAATGTTTCTTTACGATGACAACAAACAGGCCTATATAGGCGATGTGAGCAAGGGGACTTTTAAACAATTGGTAACAGCGGCGGAAAACTGTCCGGTACATATCATCCACCCGGGGAAACCGCTAAACCCAGCGGAAGCAGATCTGGATGATTTGATGGAGCGGGCAGAAAAAGTTAATTAAGCTGCATCTTTGGATGAAGCTGTTTATAACAAACTACGGACTGGCACATGACGCCGCTTATTGCAATTATTTTTATCGGAGGCCTAAGCCTGCTGCTTGCATTGATTATTGCCATTGCAAGTGAAAAATTTAAAGTATATGAGGACCCCCGTATCGATGTGGTAACCGATATGCTGCCCGGCGCCAACTGCGGCGCCTGTGGCCAACCCGGCTGCCATGCCTTTGCAGAGGTTTTGGTTGCAGGAAAGGCCCAACCCAGCGGCTGCACAGTCGGCGGACCTGATAATGCCGCACAGGTGGCTGAATATCTTGGTGTGGACGCCGGGTCCAGCGTGCGCAAAGTTGCCCGCCTGTTCTGCTCCGGCGGAACGGATGTTGCCGTAAAAGCGGCGGATTACCAGGGACAGGAATCTTGTCGTGCCGCCGCTCTTGTCGCAGGCGGACCAAAGGAATGCACCTATGGCTGCCTGGGGCTCGCCGATTGCGAAGAAGCCTGTACCTTCGATGCGATTTCCATGATGCCAACCGGACTGCCTTTTGTAAACGCTGCAAAATGCACGTCCTGTGGTGATTGCGTAGCCGTTTGCCCCAAAGGACTTTTTGAACTAATCCCCATAAACCAACACTTAATTGTCCAGTGCAAATCACTTCTCGCGGGAGATGAGATTCTTGAAGCCTGTAGCGTAGCCTGTACCGCATGTACCCGCTGTGCCGCAGATGCACCCGAAGGGCTGATAGCTATGAAAAATAATCTGCCGGTTATAAATCCCGAAAAATTAGAGTTGGAAACCGACATCGCGACCCTGCGTTGTCCTACCGGGGCCATAACCTGGATTGACGAACAGCAGTTTATGGACAAAGTAACCATAGAACAAACAACCGCTGAACAATAATTTTAACCATGATGGTACGAAGTATGACAAGCAAAAAAAACAAATCTACTGTTAGCGAAAACCTACAAATTCAAAAAGGCCGGGCCGCACTTGAAATGCTTTGGCAGGATGCGGGCACAGCCATCGATACATTTGCCGCGGTATATGGACGCGCTTTATGCGGCGAACGATGCGCGGCAGCGGTGAGCGCAGCAGAACTAAAAGATCAGATAGGCTTGCTTTATGAAGCAACACAGAGCCCTGTTGCATTTACATTGCTGGTCAGCGACGCCGACAATACATTCGAGACCATTGCGGATCTGCCCGCGCTGCGGGCCTGTGCACAATTTTATGCTTATGACGTTCAAAGTTTAATCGATCTGACGATCCTGGCGCAAAAAACCGCGGAGCGTGCCCTTGTCCCGGCGCTGGTGGTTTATAACCCGACATACATCACCGGGTCGTATCAATCTTATAACCGGCTTTCATCACAAGATGTACAGGCGTTTCTCGGCGCCGCCGATGACCTTATCGCCGCCCCAACGCCGTCACAGGAAATGCAATTTGGCAAACAGCGCCGTCGTTTACCCCGCCTGATATCCATGGAAAACCCCATCGGTATCCATGCGAATTTTGAACAAGGCATGGAAGCACAAAAAACAGCTGCCGCCCGGCACTACTTCCGGGATGGCCATATCGGTACTTTGCTGGATGCAAGCTGTATTGAATTTGCCAATCTTAGCGGACGCGATTATCGTTTACCCGCACCCGACGGCATATCCAAACATTTGATTTTTTGTTACGGGGTCAATGTCCCGGTACTGGAAACATTATGTACACTTAGCGACCGGCAGCTAAAAATTCATAGCCGGATTATCAACCTGTCCATCATAAATCCCCTGCCACAAAAACAAATTGCTCTCTGGTTTTATGATATCAAACGCGGCGTCGTTTTAAGCCCTTCTTCGGCTGGTGAATCAGCGCTTATCTTTGAACAAATATATTCAGTTCGGCAAAAAATGCTTGAAAATAGTCTGAACAGGCAGAATGATGCAACGGAATCCGACTTCGGGGTTTTTAAAAATTCGCGTTCCCTCCCCGAGCTTAAAAACATATTTATTCCCTCCGGTTTACTGGATGTTAAACAGGTACAGAATTTATTTGCTGTTCTTGCGGGGCAGGATACAAACACGGAAAAATTCAGCGGTCTGGATTTTAACGCGGATATGGCGCGTTACCCTTTGTTGGATAATCTGCAAAGAAAACTGCAGACGGTTTACCCATTTATGAAAAAGGGGCCTTCATCCCACAACCCGGACATCAATACAGGCATTAAGGAAAAATCGATAAATATACAATGGCTGGCAACACGCGCCCATGACCTGAATGTATTTGGTCCCTGGCTTATTTCCTTAACCACCCATAAGGCCAGCTATGTCAATACGTATTTAGAGAATCGTCGCAATGCATATATGCCCTATCAGCGTTTTACCCTAAATTCTTCACCAACGGGCAAGCCCACGCCTTTTGCCCCCGTGAATACCATGCTTGCAATTGACAGCCGCTATTTAAATGAATTGGATACCCTGGCTGAAGAAGGTGTGCTATGCGTCGCCAGTCCATTTAAAGATTTAAATTTCTGGCAAAAACTAACGGATAAAAACCGGCAAATCATAAAAGAAAAAAAGATTGGACTGTTTGTCATAGACGTCGCGGCGCTCACCCAGGCTGCACCAGTTACGCCGGCACAGCGCAATGCCCTGCAAATGACCGCGCTGCTTGGCGCCTTTTGTGCCGGTCAGTCAAATGATGAAGTTTCCAATTACCCACGACGTTTTGAAAAAATCATAAAACAACAAGCAGACATCCCCAAATCGATGGCGGCCCAAATGGTTTTAATATTTAAAAACGCCATGGAAAACTGCCATAAAATTGAATGGGATTCCCTGCCTGAATTCAGTGCGCTAAAGCAAAAACCGGACACCGCACCATGGGCATATCGAAATTTAACCATCCATGACAATACAATTTTTGACGCCGCACGATTTTATGATACCGTTGGATATTTATATAAAGAAGAGCAACCGCAACTTGCAACGGCAGACCCGTTTTTGGCCAGCGGCAGTATTCCGGCCTCCAGCAGTTCCATCCGGGACCTATCGCCAACACATACCTATATTCCAAAATTATTAGCGGAAAACTGTACCGGTTGTGGCATTTGCTGGTCACAATGTCCGGAATCGGCATTGCCTTCAACCCTGCAGGAACCTGCAAGTTTACTTGAAACCGCCATGTCGATGGCCGCCGAAACGGGTTTTACTTTTATGCAGATGGGACGGGTGAACGGCCATATCGCCAAACTTGCCGACAAATTGCTGAAGGGCGCGCAAAACGGTGTGTATCTCCATGCAGATGTCTTAATGCTGGAAGCATTCGAACAGCTAATCCCAAAATTGAAACCGGATGCTGCAACCGAAGAAACATTGCGCAGTGAATTTAAAACCTTAAGCATCTATCTGAAAAATTTTCCACTGATAAAGAGCGCCTTCTTTGAACCTAAAATACTATCGATTACCGTAAACCCCAACGCCTGCAAAGGGTGTAGCCTGTGTATCAATAGTTGTCCCGAGGACGCGCTTGAACGCAGCGAAGTGCACACGGAAATTATCGCCGATTATAAAAACCGTTTTGAGCTGATGACCCGCCTGCCCGGTCCGTCAATTGAAATGCTGGACAGTTTTATAAAGTCCGACGATCAGGAAACCTTCCGTATGCTTGACAAGCACAGTTATTTTACCATGGTCGGCGGGGACAATTCATCATCGGGCAGCGGGATCAAATCCGCCCTGCACCAAATGCTCAGCGCCATAAACAGCGCGCAGCAACAAAAGAGGAATCTCCTGCTACGGGAAATTGATTCCCTTATTTCTCAACTACAGGATCGAATTCAGGGTAAATTAAGCAGCTCTGTAAAGATAAATTCCTTTGATGATTTTCATCAACGATTAAACACATTAAACAGCGGCGCTTCCGGTTCAGACGCCTTGCTTAAATTAAGCGGCGATACGCAGAAAAACATAGATACAGCGCAGTTGAAATATTTAGCTGGATTGATCGACGAGTTGCAGCAGGAAAAATCGGCCCTAAGCAAGGGACGCTCGGGTAACGGCGCAGCCACCATGTCGCTTGTTTTTCAAACCGGCCCGCTTTTGGATTGGATGGCTGCATATCCTTATAATCCGTTTAATATGCCCTGGGTGGAATCATCCGCCACGGAAATTGCCCGCACCGCCAGCGGTATTTTTGATGGCTTGGCAAAGCATACCCTTCAATTGGTTGGTTTATTGCGCCAGACCCGTGAAAGCCTGAGCAGCGCAGATGATGTAAAACGTCCGCAACTCGCCTGGGCGGATTTGAACGCTGAAGAAAAGGGATATGCCCCTACCGTTGTGACTATATTGGATTCACAAAGCCTTTCGCGGCAAAGTTTAGGCAGCTTTGCGGAAATCCTGTCCGGGGACAAACCCATCCTGCTTAACGCCCTAAACGTTTCCGGTGCATCAGCAGCAATGGGCCAACCCGCCATGTGGGCGCTCAGTTTGCAATCCGGTTCCGTTTTGCAGGCATCACCGGCGTATCCGGGGCATCTGATAAAAAACATCCGTCATATCATACACACAAACCGGCCGGCCTTTATACATCTGGATGCAAGTGATCCATATCTGCACGGTATCGGCGAGGATCAGGCTTATCGGCATGAGTTACGGGCCGTCGATACGCGGCGTTTTCCATTATTCAGTTATGATCCGCAGAAATCGGATTTTTTTACCGGATGTTTTGATTTAAGCGCAAATCCATCCATCGAAGATGCCTGGCATCCGGTGGTGTTCCATGAGGGCGTTACTATTCCACCAAGGAAAGTCACTTACCCGCTAACACCCGCGGATTGGGCGATTTATGACAATCGTTTTAGCTCAGAATTTCAAAATATCCCCGCGAATGAAATCAAAGATGACATCTGGACGGCCCTGTCCGACTATCTAAATCCGGACGCGGGAGAACAGACCAGGAAGAGGCCATATATTCGCCTGGCCTTAAACGCTTCGATGCTTTATTTTTCTGTTTCTCCATTGGTTATCGATCTGTGCAGGGCACATCAGCAGGAATGGAAAATATTGCAGGAGTTGGCCGGGATACGCGGTGCGGGCATGGAATATCTTCAACAAAAAATGCAGACAGAACAAACACGCGCCCTGGATGATCAAAAAGCACGGCTCGAAAACGAATACAATCAAACATTGCAACAGGTTCAGGACGGGCAGATGCAGCTTCATCAACAAAAATTAACGGAAAAATTAAAAGCCCTGTACAACGCCGGTAAGAAGCAACAATTAACCGAAATGACAAATGAATAGCCCATCAATGGCAGCGAATAAAGATTATGTTTTCAATTTTTAAAAATACATTAAAAACATTTAACCATGGTATCCATCCGGGAGATTTTAAAGACCTGACCCGAAATCTGCCCATTGAACGCATGCCTTTTATGGATGAGGTGGTCCTGCCTCTCAGCCAGCATCTGGGCGCGCCGTCAAAATTACGGGTAAAGGTGGGCGATAAAGTACAACGTGGCCAGCTAATTGCCGATCCGGGCGGATTTGTTTCCATCGGTTTGCATGCATCCATCACAGGAACGGTGAAAGCGATAGAGATGCATCATCATCCCGGTGGCAAAATGGTCGAATCCGTTGTTATTGAAAAGGACCCTTTTTCCGCTCAAACTTTTTACAACGAACACGCGATGGATTGGAAGAACATGGAACCGCAGGCTTTGCTTGCGCTTATCCAACAGGGCGGTTTTGTAGGGCTTGGGGGCGCGGCCTTTCCAACCCATGTAAAACTAAGCGTTCCCGAAGGCAAACACGCTCGATTTTTGATTGTAAATGCCGTAGAGTGTGAGCCCTATCTTACCAGTGACCATCGTACAATGCTCGAATCGGCTGATGATATCTTTCTCGGTATCCGAATCCTGCAAAAAATCCTTTCCGTGGAACGGGTGTATATTGGCGTGGAAAACAACAAACAGGACGCCATCGATTTGCTAAAACAAAAAACGCCTGCCGATATGAATTGCGAAGTTGTCGCCCTGCAGGTTAAATATCCGCAAGGGGCGGAAAAAATGCTGATCGAATCTGTTTTGAACCGTGAAGTGCCCAGCGGCAAACTGCCCATCGATGTAGAAGTGGTAGTCAACAACGTGGGCACGATTGGCGGCATCGGTCAGATGTTCCGTTTTGGACAACCGTTAATTGAACGGGTGGTAACGGTAACCGGGCCGGGCATTGTACGTCCGGCGAACCTGATGGTACCGATCGGCACGCGACTTAGCGATGTGCTGGATTATTGCGGCGGCATCCGGGAAAATACACGGCAAATTTTATTTGGTGGTCCGATGATGGGCGCGCCCCAAACACATTTTGATGTTCCCATAATGAAAGGAACATCCGGGATTTTATGTCTGACCGATGCCGAAATCACTCCAAGGGAAGAATATGCATGTATCCGGTGTCTGCGCTGTGTGGACGTTTGTCCGGTGTATCTGAATCCCAGTCGATTGGGGGCCTTGGCCAAATCGCGCAGTTATGAAGATATGATGGATTTTCATGTAATGGATTGTGTGGAATGCGGCTCATGTTCTTATGTTTGCCCGTCCAACATCCCCCTGGTACAACGTTTTCGTATAGCCAAGGCATTGCTCCGCGAGCAAAATGCCCGTAAAAAAGCGGGATAAAAAACAATTAACAATTAACAATTAATAATTATCAATTAAAAAAAACCGTACTCCATCGAATTGTTCTGAAGGAAATAAAGAATCAATGAAACGACCCGCACAGCTTTTACTTACCACATCGCCCTTTATAAAGCAGCAGGAAGATACTCCGGCCGTGATGCGTCAGGTTATTTACAGTCTTGTCCCCGCAATTCTGGCCGCCGCCTATTACTTCGGGCTTAGTGCCCTGCTGGTTATTCTTACAGGCGGTATTTCCGCGGTTGCCGCCGAATGGATTTATAACCGGCTGTTAGGTAAAACCAACTCACTGCGTGATTACAGTGCACTGCTTACCGGTGTTCTGCTGGCGCTCACCCTGCCACCGGGAATTCCTTTGTGGATGGTGGTTATCGGCGCTTTTTTTGGTATTTATGTGGGTAAACTTGTGTTCGGTGGTTTGGGGGGCAACACCTTTAACCCCGCGCTGGTCGGCAGGGCCTTTATGCAGGCTTCCTTCCCCGTGGCGATCACCACCTGGGGGAGTTTTGGTAACTGGTCTGTTTTTTCCCAATTGCGCGGACCGATATTTACATTGCCTTTTGTTCAGGCACGTGTGCAGGCCGTGACCATGGCAACGCCTCTGTCAAACATGAAATTTGGCGGGCATCTGGCGTCATTTATGGATTTGTTTAAAGGCGCCACGGCCGGATCATTGGGTGAAACATCTGCATTCCTTTTGCTTATTGGCGGCATTTATCTCGTTGTGCGTAATTATATCAACTGGCGGATACCTACGGCCATATTTACAACGATTGCAGTTTTGGCCACCCTGCTCAACCTGATCGATCCGCTAAAATTTGCACCCGCATATTTCCATCTTTTTTCAGGAGGATTGATGCTGGGCGCCATCTATATGGCGACCGATCCGGTCACCTCTCCCATCAGCCACAAAGGCTGCTGGCTGTTTGGCGTAGGTATTGGATTGCTGGTATATGTGATCCGCACCTGGGGCGGTTTACCCGAGGGGGTGATGTATGCCATTTTGTTGATGAACGGGTTGTCCCCTCTGATCAACCGGGCATTCCAGCCCCGGATATATGGGGAAATACGGGAAAAGAAATAAACGGTTTATGATTACTAATTAACAATTAACAATTAACAATTAAAATCGATGTGGATAATTTTGGATAAGTCACAGTTTGGATTAAAACAGAAGGAAAAATAACGTGTCCGAAGCAACAACAGAAACGCCCCGGCAAACATCACCTGCCTCCAACGGGTTAAAACTGCTTCTTACCATGGGCAGCGTAGGCTTTATTGCCGGTATATTAATCGTTTATACCTTTCAAACAACCATGCCCTATATCAAGGCCAATGAAGCGGCCTTTCTCGAACAGGCCATCTTCAGCATTCTTCCGGGAACGACTTATCGTAAAACATTTACGGTTAATGAGGATGGCAGTTTAAAAGCAATAAAGGCTGATGATCCCGTGGCCTATAAAATATACGCGGGATACAACAAACAACATAAACTGACAGGTGTGGCCGTGGAGGCAAAAGGTCAGGGTTTTCAGGATGTTGTTAGTATTATATATGGCTATGAGCCGGAAAAGAAGGCCGTTATCGGGATGAAGGTTTTGCAAAGCACCGAAACACCGGGGCTGGGGGATAAGATAAACAGCGATGTAAAATTCCATGCAAATTTTGATTTTCTTGATGTACGTCTTAATGACCCGGGCAATGCCCTGCTACATCCCATCGAACTGATCAAGGGACCACGCAAGGAAAAATATCAGATCAGCGCAATCACAGGCGCCACCATATCGTCAACCGCCGTTACCAAAATGATGGAAAAGAGCGCCGAAAAAAACATCCCTCTCATCGAAAAAAATATTGAACTACTGAAAGAAGACAAACCATGAGCGACATGAATCAAACAGCCAATGATATGGAGATATTCCTAAAAGGCATCTGGAAGGAAAACCCGACCTTTGTAATGTTATTGGGAATGTGTCCTGTGCTGGCGGTAACCAACTCCGTAATCAATGCATTTGTCATGGGTGTGGCCACGATGACGGTTTTGGTTTTATCCAATGTATTGATTTCCAGCCTGCGTAAACTAATCCCTACACAGGTGCGAATCGCCACCTATATCCTGATCATTGCCACATTTGTAACCGTTGCCGATTATGTGATCAAGGCTGTTAGTTTAGAAGTGCATAAAAGCCTGGGCGCTTTTATTTCATTGATTGTTGTCAACTGCATCATTCTTGGCCGGGCGGAGGCCTTTGCATCCAAGAACACGGTGTGGAAATCCGCCCTGGATGGTTTGGGGATGGGGCTGGGTTTCACCTTTGCCGTGTTGTTTATCGGTGCGGCACGGGAAATTTTAGGTAATGGTTCCTTTGCAGGAATATCCCTTTTTGGCCCGCATTTTCAGCCGCTGATAATTATGATCCTGCCCGGCGGCGCATTTTTTGTGCTGGGCGGATATCTGCTGCTGATCAACTGGTACAAACATCGCAGGGAACAAAAGGAACTTCCGGAAGGTGAACCGGTTTATCATTTTATCGGTCACGAATCACTTACAGATGGCAAATAACTTCAATTTAAAAGGTGTATGATGGTTACCGAACAATATTGGTTTATATTTTTAAACGCCGCGCTGATCAACAATTTTGTGCTCAGCACCTTTCTGGGGATTTGCCCGTTTCTCGGCGTATCCGGCAAAATTTCGACCGCCTCACGCATGGGCGCGGCCGTGGCCTTTGTTATGCTGATCGCCTCGCTCTCAGCCTACGGCATTCATCTTTTGCTGCTGTATATCGACGCGGAATACCTGCAATTGATTTCCTATATTGTGGTAATCGCCTCCACCGTTCAGCTTGTGGAAATGATTATAAAAAAATATTCGCCCGCCCTGTTCAGGGCACTGGGAATTTTTTTACCGCTTATTACCACAAATTGCGCTATATTGGGGTTGGCCTTGTTTCAAACAAACCGCCACTATGATTTCCTGCAATCGGTTACCTTTGCCCTGGGCGCCGGGGCGGGTTTTACCCTGGCCCTGGTTATCATGGCCGGTATTCGTGAAGAATTGCATCTCGCCTCGGTCCCGGATATTGTAAAGGGAACAGGCATAACGCTGATGGTTGCCGGTATTTTGTCCATGGCTTTTATGGGCTTTGCCGGGCTTGGAGGAAACTAATGTTATTACAACTTGCTAAAGCCGGTATTCTGATTATATTTTTAATGTTGAGCTGGTTGGTCGTGGCTTATTTTAACCGTAAGAGTAAAAATCTGTCGCTCAACTGCGATCTACTGGAAGAGACACGCGGCTGTCTGTCCTGCGCGCTGGCGGATAAATGCGCGGATAACAAGGGGCATTCGCATTAAAATTCTTTGCGGTTTTCACCAATACCTCCCCGCTAATAGCCACGGGCCTGCTTACCCCCCCTCACAATCCTGCGTTTCTATTGCCGTCTGATAGAAATGTTATTTTTTATATGACTGTATTCTTTTATGTTGCATTTGATCGTGAAGATTTTTTCCTATGGTATCTTTTAACGGAATACTATAAGATGGTTTAACATTATTTAAATGAGGATATTTATTAAAAAACTCGGTTAATCTTCCTGTTGCAAATTTTTTGGAATCCTGTTTTAACGTTTCTTTTAATTTTTCAACCATGATCTTTCCTCCCTATCTTTTTTAAAAAAACACTCTTGAATGAATAAATACCTTATTCCCCATTCTTAATATATATTCACAAATAAGATCATTGTAATCTCTTATTAATGTTCTTAATTCTGCCACATTGGAATAGTCTTCGATTTTTAATTTCAATTTATCAGTCAACGTTTCTATACCTATGGACCGTCCATGGGAATGCCAAATACTGTTATTACTTAATACTTTTGCTATATCTTTCGCTCGTTTTGTCTTTTCTTGATTTGTAACCGGCTTGCCAGTTGAACTATGAGTATCCCAATTTTTAAACTTATACTTTACCAACCATTCTTTTAATAACGCTATTGTTAAATTCCGTGCCATTTCATAGCTTCTTAACTCAGCCAAATCAACTTTTTGTAATATTAAAAATTCCGCTTCGGTTATTTTATTAGCTGCTGATTTTTTTATTAATTCTTCAACTTTATCTAAATATCCCAATGCCGGAACCCAATTTTTACCGTTGAAAACCTGTGGATCAATGGGACCAAGGGACGATGAATAGTCCATATATATTTTATCACCTGCCATACAAAGTATTGTTCCGGCAGACATGGCATAATCAGGAACAATAAAGTAAACTTCTTTGTAATGGAATCGGATAATGGAAACCATTTTCTCGACAGTTTCCACACTTCCACCCGGAGTATTTATAAAAACAATTATTTTATCCCTATCAAATTCATTGTCTCGCTTGAGCAATTCTATAAAATCCCTAAATAATTTTTCAAGAGAAGGGTGAATTTCCCCAAAATAAAACATAACATCTGCATCGAAATATTCTTCTAATTTTTTTAGACTTTCGTTTAGCGCTTTTTTGATTGTGTCGTCAAATATTTTTCTCATAAAAATACACCATATTGAATATTTTATTCACACAGTGATTTGAAATAGGCAATAATATTGTAAAATTCTAACTACAATTTTTTTTTATATTCTCGGAAATACGGACAAAAACTATAAATATACTGTGTAAATATACAAATTTGTTACTCACAATGTAATATATTTATAGTTTTATATAGAAATATAACTAATATATTTTTTGAGTTGTTCCATACACAAACTAATGGCGGGCCGCTTATGTCAAGCAAAAAATTTTAAGCCAGCTCAGCTTCCAATTCAGCTATTGCAATCCACCTGATAAGTGATATGTTTCAATCCACGCTCCCGCACGGGGGGCCCTGATCAACAAGCTGTAGTTTTACCGGGCTTTATCAAAACGACGGGACATTTACAGCTTGTAAACCGGGATTTCAATCCACGCTCCCGCACGGGGGGCCCCGATCAACAAGCTGTAGTTTTACCGGGCTTTACCAAACCGCCAGGACGTTTACAGCTTGTATGTCGGGATTTCAATCCACGCTCCCGCACGGGGAGCCCCGATCAACAAGCTGTAGCTTTACCAAGCCTTACCAAATCGCCGGGACGTTTACAGCTTGTAAACCGGGATTTCAATCCACGCTCCCGCACGGGGAGTCCCGATCAACAAGCTGTAGTTTTACCGGGCTTTACCAAACCGCCAGGACGTTTAC
>CAYWBI010000019.1:0-35866 GCA_964456445.1 uncultured Calditrichaceae bacterium | reverse complement strand
CAAATATTGAAGTCATAATTTAGAACGCAAGGCGTCATTGAGCTGAATAGTAACAACGCGGAATAAAATATACTAAAAATAAAGAGCATAAAATGAATGAACCGATCGTCGCCATAATCGGGCGGCCCAATGTTGGAAAATCGACCCTTTTTAACCGCCTGACCGGCAGCAGGGACGCCATCACCGATGACAGCCCCGGCATCACCCGTGACCGCCATTACGGCCATGTGTCCTGGAACGGACAGCATTTTGCACTGATCGATACCGGTGGCTATCTGCCTGAATCATCGGAGATGTTTGACGCTGCCATCAAGGAACAGGTGGAAATGGCCATGGAAGAGGCCGATCTTTTACTATTTTTACAAGACGCCCAAACCGGTGTTACCGAAACCGATGAACAGATTGCCCGCATGCTGCGCAAGGGGCAGCACAACCTGATGCTGCTGATCAATAAGGTGGACAAGGTAGAGCAGGAGCTGGACGTGAGTGAATTTTACAGCCTGGGTCTTGGCGAGCCCTATTCCGTTTCCGCTATGATTGGTCGTAACTCCGGTGATGTTTTGGATGTGATAACCGAACGTTTGCAAAAGGTTGCCGTACCGGATAAAGATTTTGACGGCATTAAACTTGCCGTGATTGGTAAGGAAAACGTGGGCAAATCCTCTCTGGTAAATACGCTGCTGGACCAGCCCCGGTCCATCGTGACCAATGTGCCCGGCACCACCCGCGACGCTGTAGATTCCGAGTTGAAATATCATAAAAGGGATTACCTGCTTATCGATACCGCCGGGCTCAAACGCAAGGCAAGCGTAAAGGAAAACGTGCTTTTCTACAGCAGCCTGCGCACCATCCGCAGCCTGCAAAAAGCGGATGTGGTCCTTTACATGGTGGATATCAACGAAGGGCTTTCCAAACAGGATGTTCAGATTTTAAATGATGCGGCCGCTCAGCACAAGGGTATCGTTTTGCTGCTCAATAAATGGGACCTTATCGAAAAAGACCATCTGACCACAAATGCCTTTAAACAGGATATCCTCGATCGTCTCGGGGTGTTGCGTTTTATCCCCATGCAGTTTGTGTCCGTTCATAACAAACAACGTTTGTACAAGGCGCTGGATTTGGCCACCGAGGTTTATGAAAACCGTAAAAAAGTGATTTCAACATCGGAGTTGAACAACTATTTTGGCGAAGTAATCCAGGGCAACATGCCGCCGGCGATCAAGGGCAAAGAGATCAAAATCAATTACATCACTCAAATCCGCACCCATTTCCCCTTGTTTGCCTTTTACTGTAACCATCCCCATCTGATCACCGAAAATTACAAACGGTTTTTGGAAAACAAGCTCAGGGAACGATATGACTTTGAGGGCGTACCTGTAATTATTTCATTCAGGAAAAAAAACCCGAAGGAAGGAATAGATAAATAAGCCATGAATTTTATTCGTTTATTCAAGGAAGCTCATGACTATAAATAAAAGCAAAATCTTCCTGCTGTTGGCCTTGGTTTTCCTGGTTCATTCCGCGCTTGCGTCAGAACCGGATTGGGCACAGTCCGTAAAAGATTATTACCATGTGGATTCCCTTTCCGCCGAACAGCTCTATGGATTTATCGGCCAACATGCCATCCGGCAGATTATGCACAACCGGCCCGGGCTCTATGGTCATCTTTCCAAGGTATTGCGTTCCGAACCTGCCCGGCAGTTTCAGATCACCTCTCCCTCTGGGCATTTTATCATCCATTATGATGTCGATGGAACCCATGCGGTGCCGCTGGCCGATGTCTCCGGGAACAACATCCCCGACTTTGTGGATTCCGCTGCGGTTTACCTGGACCACTCCTGGGATGTGGAAATAAATCAACTTGGATTTCAGCCGCCCCTGGACAGCTTAGGGAAACACCGGGACACCTATCCTATTTATTTTACCCATTTCTCCATCAGCGGTTTATATGGGCTTACAAATTTCGGTTTTAATGATGAAATCCCTTCCCTGCCTGGCGAAAACCATCCCAGCTATATCGAGCTGAGCAATGATTTTCAGGGCAGCGGTTTGTACACCAAGGGGTTGGACGCCATGAAGGTGACCTGCGCCCATGAATTTAATCACGCTCTGCAATTGGGTTACCGTTTTTGGGAAAGCGACACCTATTTTTTTGAAATGACCTCTACGTATCTCGAGGAATATGTCTATCCGCAGGTCAATGATTATTTTCAATATCTGCCCCAGTTTATCGGGCATATCCGACAAATCCGTTTTACCTCCGCCAGTTTTCCTAATTTATATGCCAATGGCATTTACCTGCATATTCCGGTACAACGCTTTGGCGCCAAAATACTCGCGGAAATTTGGGGACAAATCCGTGAAGAACCGGCCAGGCAAGCGCTGAGTACGGTTTTGGAAAAACACGGCTCGTCTTTTTCCGAAAGCCAGAATGAATATGGCCAATGGCTTTATTTTACAGGGAACAGGGCGGTTCCCGGCGCTTTTTTTAGCGATGCTTTCCTGATGCCACAGATACTGTTTCCCACGGATGATGATTTTTATGTGAACCAAGGCTTATTCTTTGAATCCAGTGTAAACATCCAGGCAATATCATTTTTTCGTCTGTTCAATGTGCCCGCTTACCGTGAAGTTGCGCAAGTTAAAGCAAAAGGGGCTTTGCAGGAACCATCCGGTCGTTTTCATCATTTTTCACGTAGCAGCTATGAAAACAGCTCAACCTCTCTTGGTTTAAACGAGGTCATTGCGCCGCTTGCGTCGGATACCTTGCTACTTGTGGTCAACAACCCATCGGATTCCTTGCAAAAAATCGCCTACAAGCTTTCGGCGGATACCGTGAACGTAAGTGGGATAGGTCCCAATCCAATTGTTCTTAACGATTCACAAGCGCGTGCCCGGTTTTTTAATCTGCCTGAACAGTCCAGGATATTTATCGTGGATTTGACCGGGCACGTTCTTCGAGTTCTTCATAATCAACACCGCGATCTGGAATGGGATGTCAGGGACCGTAATGGCAGGTATTTACAAAGCGGTGTCTATTTTTTCCTGATTAAAGCGCAGGGCGTTTTAAAAAAGGGAAAGTTCGCTGTAATTCGTTAAAATAAGTTGGTTCTGAAGTCCCGGTCCATCCGGACCAAATCTGGAAGGGCAAGGGCGCTCATTGCCCAGATGTGACAAAGGTTGTATTTGAATGTTTAAATCAAGTTTTTTATCAAACTTTCGCTCATTGCTCCTGATATCGGTATTGAATCTTTTTATACTGACAAATGCTTGCGCGGATGGCATGCCCTGGGTTCATCAAATTATCGATTTGACAATCAATACCGATTTTGATGCGGCGGAATCCCTGTTGACGGCCCGGACAGAAAAAGGCGATACGTCGTTGACCCTTGATTTTTATCGTGCGTCCCTGCTTAATTCCAAACGGGTGCATTACGAAAACCGAATATCCGCACAACCGTTTTTAAAAGCAGTTGGAAAATTAATTCACCGGGCGGAAAAAATGCTTGTCCGAAACCAGCCCAGCGGGAAAAAACTTGCCCAAGCCTACTATTATCTTGGCAGCGCTTATGCTTTTTTAACGTTATATGAAGGTAAGAAGAACAGTTGGTTTAGTGCGCTAAAGTTTGGTATCCGGGCAAGGGACAATTTAAAACAGGCTTTGCAAGCGGATAGCACACTGTATGATGCGATGCTTGCTTTGGGGAGTTACAAATATTGGTCGTCGGCCCGTACGGATTGGTTGCCATTTGTCAGCGATCAGCGGGCAGACGGCATCCGCCTGGTAAAAAAGGCCATTCGTTATGGGACATATAGTCATTATACCGGGATGCACCAATTGGTATATATCCTGCTCGATAAGGGAGACTATGTCCAGGCCGGGAAATGGGCGGAAAAATGCATTCGCAGATATCCACGAAGCGCGTTTATGTACTGGGCCTACAGTCATGTGTTCATGAAAGAAAGAAACTATGCCAAAGCCATTGATAGCTATAAAACGCTGTTAAGATTGTTGTCAGCTTCAAAAAGCCTTAACCCCAATCATCCGTTGGTCTGCCGGGCACGCTTGGGCGATATGTATGCACGCTCCGGCAAATGTAAATTAGCGCTGGAACAGGTGGACCGGATATTAACGGACAGCTTCTATAAAACAAAAAAAGATATACCCGAAGTGGAACGGTTGGTAGGTGAAATTCAAAATCGTTGCAATTAGAAATTGGAATCACCTTGATTTAATTTGCCGATCATCATAAATTCATCAACTTATGTAAGATTTTTTAGACTACTTCCGGTAAAGGCACATCAGACTTAAAATTTTTTTCATAGGGCTTGTAAATTGGCCTTACTTTACGGGCAAAAAAAGAAGATGGGATGTGCCTGTTTTCTGCCTAAAAAAGAAAATTATTCATTTGAGGGAACATGGGTAAAATAATTGCAATAACAAATCAAAAAGGTGGGGTCGGCAAAACGACAACGGCCATAAATTTGGCCAGTTGTGTTGCCGTTGCCGAACGCCGCACATTGCTGGTCGATATGGATCCACAGGCCAATGCAACCAGTGGGCTGGGCATTGATCCCGAAGAAAATGAACTAACTTCTTACGAATTGTTAGTGGATGACATAAGCGCAGCGGACACGGTTGTAAAAACCAATGTGCCCAATCTGGATATCATTCCATCACATATCCGCCTGGTTGGCGCCGAGGTCGAGCTGGTCAGCGCTTCCGGGCGCGAGCAAAAATTAAAAAATAAATTGCAATCCTTACAAGATGAATATGAATATATCTTTATCGATTGTCCGCCTTCTTTAAGCTTGCTCACGATTAATGCGCTTACCGGGGCAGATAGTGTTCTTATCCCCATACAATGCGAATATTATGCTTTGGAAGGCTTGTCGCAATTACTCAACACGGTGCATCTTGTACAAAAGGGCCTGAATAAAAAATTGCAGATCGAAGGCGTCCTGCTGACAATGTTTGATAACCGTCTCAATTTGTGTAACCAGGTTGCGGGAGAGGTACGCGAGTACTTTAAAGATAAAGTTTATAAAACGGTAATCAACAGAAATGTGCGCTTGGGCGAGTCGCCAAGTTTTGGAAAACCAGTAATTATGTACGATGCCTTTTGTATTGGAAGCCAAAATTACATGGCTTTAGCGGAGGAAGTCCTTAGTGAAAAAAACTAAAAGATTGGGACGTGGCCTAAGCGCTTTAATCCCCGATACAGCAGAAGCCATAAAGGCCGCCGATGCCAGTTTGATAGACATTGACGTCTATCTTATCCGGCCGAACCCATATCAGCCCCGCCTGGAGTTTGATCCTGTTGCCTTGCAGGAACTTAAACAGTCCATCGAAGAAAACGGGGTCATCCAACCTATTACGGTCCGGCCTGTGGACGACCATTTTGAATTGGTTTCCGGCGAACGCCGTTTGCGCGCGGTCACTGAAATCGGCATGGAAAAAGTGCCGTGTTATATACGTCATATTGAGACCAAGGAAGAAATGTTGGAGCTGGCAATTATCGAAAATGTCCAGCGGGAACATTTAAATCCTATCGAGCAGGCCATTGCGTATCAAAGGCTGATCGATGAGTGTAAACTGACCCAGGATGATGTTGCCAAAAAAATCGGCAAGGAACGCAGTACAATAACAAATATTATAAGATTGTTAAAGTTGCCAAAAAGTATCCAGCAAAGCGTACAGGCACGGGAAATTTCCATGGGGCATGCACGTAGCCTGTTGGCAGTGGAGAGCCCGCGGGTGCAAAAGAACATTTGGAACAAAATCATAAAGGACCACCTGTCCGTCCGTAAAACAGAAAAAATGGTCAAAGACAGTCAAAACCCGGCCCCTGTTAAAAAGAAAGCTGCACCCCGGCGTTCCGTTTTTATTTTAAGAATAGAAGAAACTTTGCGCGAACGGCTGGGGACGAAGGTGCAGGTAAAGCCGCGTCGTGAAGGTGGCGCCATAGAAGTAGAATTTTATTCACCTGAAGACTTAAACCGTCTTGTAGAATTATTTGAGCAAATAAAAGAAGTGTAACATGCGCCGAACAAAGAGAAAAACAAAAAATTACTCCTTTTTGATTATCCCTGATTCCAAGGATAAAACACGCAGCTTTAATATTAGCGCTATCGTCATAAAAGCTGCTTCGGTTTTACTTGTGGCACTTGTCGTGGTCATGATGTTCGGCTTTGCCACTTACTGGCGTGTGGCCGAGGTGGCAATCGATTATTCGCGTCTTGAAGAGGAAAACTTCAAATTAAAAAAGAGCCTGCAAAGAATTGATAAAATGCAGGAAAAACTTTCCGAGATGCGGACGATCGATAAAAAAATACGCAATTCCCTGACCGGTTATATAAAGGTCAATAATATTGCGGCCACAGATTCAAACTTAACCAAACTTGATTTTGATGCAATGCAGCCGGAACGACAGCGCGTTTTGTTTAATTCCATTCCCAGCCAGTTGCCGGTTAAGGGGTTTATCACCCGTGGTTTCGACGTACGAAATTTGCAAATTGATCCCCATCTGGGTTTGGATATTGCCGCATCTCAGGGGACGCCAATAGTTGCGCCCGCCGATGGAGTTGTGGTTTTTTCCGGCTGGACCGCAAAATCCGGCCATGTTTTAATTATCAAGCACCAATACAATTACTTAACGCTTTATAAGCATAATCAACGCAATCTTGTTTCCGCAATGGAAAAAGTTGTAAAGGGGCAGGTCATTGCCCTTGTCGGTGATACCGGAAAAATTAGCAGCGGTTCACATTTGCATTTTGAAATTTGGAAGGGCAACATGCCCCTTAACCCACTCTTATATGTTGGCAGACAAAAATAAATAATAGCCGAAAGGACAGATCATGGCGCTAAAAAGCTCATCAACATCAAATGCTACAGAATTAAATTTTATTGGCAAGGGAACACATATCGACGGAAATATTAAAACTTCCAGCAGCATCCGGATTGACGGCAGCATCAAGGGGACACTTATCTGCAAGAATACCGTGACCATAGGGGAAAATGGCGCCATTGAGGGGGACGTGGAAGCAATAAACGCTATTGTTGGCGGAAGAGTCCAGGGCCGGGTCATCGTTTCTGAAAAGCTGGTCCTGGAAGCAAAATCCAGCCTGGCCGGAGAATTAAAGGCCAAAAAACTGATCATTGATGAAGGTGCGGTTTTTGAAGGCACTTCATCCATGGGGGCGACGTCAACCGTGGTTAATACATCGCCGGTCGTCAAAACAGAAAAGTAATTTTTCCTTTGGTTGTCAAAACTTATGTCAGGGGCCCGGGATTAACATCCGTTTTGCTGGGCGCCAATATGAAAACCGGAATAAATTGAAAAAAAAACAGTCGCAACCTCCCACCAACAAGGCCTTTGTTCAGGCAGGTCCTTATCTAAGTATCGCTTATTCTTTTATGGGCGGTATTTTTTTGTTTGGATATCTCGGGTATAAACTGGATGCTTTATTTAACAGCAAGGCTGTTTTTCTTATCATCGGCGTCTTTATGGGTTTTGGGCTTGGTGTTTACCGTATGATTTTGGTTTTAAGGAACATGGAAAACAAAAAATGAAAAAGAAAATATATTCAGCATTTGTCATTTTTGCCGTATATGGTTTTGTCGCAAAAATCTATGCACAAAAAATGCAGTATGACTATGAAGTGATCCTGGCCTTGGTTTTCGCGGCCGCTATTGCCCTTGTGAATTTTGGGCTGAGTATATATTTTAACCAAAAAGTATTGAAAAAAGAGGCGGGGACATTTACGACAACCCTCATGCAGGGGATGTTAAAACGGATGGTTTTTGTTTTGGTAATTTCTTTCACAATAATGTTAACAATAGCCGTAAATGATTTTGTTTTTGTCGCGGCCTTTTTTATATTATATTTTTTATTACAAATAATTGAACTTGGTGATTTACGCAAAAAAAACAGTTAAGGGTTAATCTGTAATGACAGAAATGTTGCAACATGCAGCTGCTGCGGATTCGGTATTATCGGCACAGGAAGAAAATATCGGCGCCTGGATACAACATCATGTTTCTAATAGCAATGAATGGCACGCTTTCCCAGGCGTACATTTCCATTTACCACATTTTGCACCAATCAATATTTTCGGAACATCGATCGATCTCTCGATAACAAATCACGTGCTCATGCTCTGGTTTGCCGGTTTATTCCTTATTCTGCTTTTTAAATTTTCGTTTAAATCCGGTAAAAAGGTTCAAAGCGGGCTGGGCATGTTTCTTGAGATGATCGTCCTTTTTGTCCGGGATGAAATCGCCGTTTCCAATATGGGCGAAGAACAGGGGCAAAAATTTACACCATTGCTTACCAGCTTTTTTATGTTTATCTGGATCGCAAACCTGATGGGGCTCATCCCGCTGTTCTCCACCCCAACCGGCAATGTAAATGTTACCGCCGGTTTAGCCTTGATTACCTTGTTTGCCACACAGATATATGGCATAAAAAAATCCGGTTTGATCGGTTATTATAAGAACCTGGTCCCACATGGCGTGCCGTTGATGTTGTGGCCGCTGATGTTTATCATAGAAATCACCGGTCTAATCGCCAAGCATGTTGCGCTAACCATTCGTTTGTTTGCAAACATGGTTGCAGGTCATATCGTTCTTTTTGCCCTGCTTGGGTTAATCATAATTTTTAAGACGGTATTGGTCTCCCCGGTCGCAATCGGATTTGCAGTCTTTTCATATTTTTTGGAACTATTGGTGGCCACCATACAGGCTTATATTTTTACCATGTTGTCATCTTTATTTATTGCGATGAGTATAAACCCGGAACATTAAAGTTCCATGAAAAAAGAATAAAATACACACAAACCATAATTTAGGAGGTTTTTCAAATGAGTGATATGGCATTAGCATTTGCATATCTTGCAGCAGGAATTGGCGCAGGGTTAATTACCATGGGCGCAGGCATGGGCATTGGGCGCATTGCATCTTCGGCAATGGACGGCACCGCCCGTCAACCGGAAGCGGGAAACGCCATTCGTACCAGTATGATTATTGCCGCTGCAATGATTGAAGGGGTAGCCCTTTTTGGTGTTGTTGTTTGTTTCTTATTAGTTGTTAAATAACAAGGATAACAAATGTTAAACCTCGATCCAGGTGTAATTATTTGGACATGGATAACATTCTTCATTGTATTGATTATGTTGTCCAAGCTGGCCCTTAAGCCAATATTGGAATCGATAAAGAACCGTGAAAACAGTATTCGTGATGATATCGATAACGCCCGAAAGCAACGTGAAGACGCCGAAGCATTGTTGCAGAAACACAAGCAATTAATCTTGGATGCGGACGCCGATGCGAAAAAGGTCATACGCGAAGCACAGGATTTGGCACAAAAATCCAAAAACGATATTGTCGAAAGCGCCCGTGAAGAAGCGTCCATATTGATTCAAAAAGCAAAGATGGAAATCGACAAACAACGCGATGATGCTATCCAGGCACTTAAAGTTGAAGTCGTCGATCTTGCTATCGGCGCCGCGGAAAAAATCCTTGTGCAGACCCTCGACAGGGATGCACAGAAAAAAGTAGTTGATGATTATATCGCGTCGATACCGGAAAATTTAAAGAACTAAAAAAGGGAATATAAGTGAGCCGACTATCTAAACGTTATGCAAAAGCCCTTTTTTCACTTACACTGGATGAAAAAAAACTCGATGTTGTTAGCGCGGATATTTCGCTTATGAGTACGCTTCTAACAGAAAGTGATGATCTTTCCGCCTTTATCGTGAACCCATTGACGAACAGTGAGCGTCGGCAAGAAATTATTGGAAAATTATTTTCAGACAAGTTAAGTGATATCGTCTTGAATTTTCTGATGCTATTGGCCCGGAAAAAACGCTTAAATATTTTAGCGGACATTATTGTTGACTATAGCCGTCTGATTTTGGTCCATAATAATCAGATACATGCAGAAGTGTTCAGCAATAGTTCCTTGACCGATGGACAAATCAGCAAAATCAAACAAAGGCTGGAAAAGCTGACCCATAAGCAAGTTTTGATTAAAACTACCCTGGATGACAGCCTTATTGGTGGATTTACAATTCGGGTAGAAGATATAATCATTGATAACAGTATCCGTTACCAGTTGGCCAAACTAAAAGACCTGCTGGTGGCATAAAAATAAAGTATGAGGTAATAGATGAGTAATGCAGTCAGGCCGGACGAAGTCTCTGCTATCCTTAAAAAGCAATTAAAAGACTTTCAAACAGAATCGGACGTTTATGAAGTAGGAACGGTTCTACAGGTTGGAGACGGTATTGCCCGCGTTTATGGCCTGGAAAAAGCAATGGCCGGTGAGTTGATTGCCTTCCCCTACGATGTTATGGGTATGGTGTTCAATCTCGAAGAAGATAATGTGGGCATTATCCTTTTTGGTGATGACACGCTTATCAAGGAAGGCGATATTGTTAAGCGCACCAATCGTGTGGTCCAGGTTCCCGTAGGCAAGGAATTGCTCGGTCGTGTGGTTGATCCACTTGGTCAGCCCCTCGATGGTAAAGGCGCTATAAAAACGGACGCCTTTAACCTGGTTGAACGCAAGGCAGAAGGTGTTATTCAACGCCAGCCCGTAAACGAGCCCCTGGCAACCGGTATAAAGGCGATCGACGCCATGATCCCGATTGGGCGCGGCCAACGTGAGTTGATCATTGGTGACCGTCAGACGGGTAAAACTGCGGTTGCAATCGATACCATTATCAACCAAAAAGGCAAAGATGTATATTGCATTTATGTTGCCATAGGCCAAAAAGCTTCCACTGTGGCGAAAGTTGTTAACACCCTTGAAGAATTTGGCGCCATGGAATATACTATCGTAGTTGCGGCAAATGCCAGCGATCCGGCGCCGTTACAATTTATTGCGCCTTATGCGGGCGCTGCCATGGGCGAATATTTCCGTGATAAAGGCATGCATGCCCTGGCCGTATATGATGATCTTTCCAAACATGCCTGGGCTTATCGCCAGGTTTCGCTGTTGCTCAGAAGACCACCTGGCCGTGAAGCCTATCCGGGCGATGTTTTTTATGTACATTCCCGTTTGCTGGAACGCGCTGCTAAGCTGAATGATGATTTGGGCGGTGGCTCATTAACTGCTTTGCCTATCATTGAAACCCAGGCAGGTGATGTTTCCGCTTATATTCCAACCAATGTGATTTCGATTACCGATGGTCAGATATTCCTTGAGTCGAATTTATTTTACTCTGGGGTCCGTCCCGCTATCAATGTTGGTATTTCCGTTTCAAGGGTTGGTGGTAATGCGCAAATTAAAGCCATGAAACAGGTTGCGGGTACATTACGTCTCGAACTGGCGCAGTATCGTGAGTTGGAGGCTTTTGCCAAATTTGGGTCCGATCTGGACCCAGCCACTCAACAACAGTTGCGTCGCGGTGAACGACTGGTGGAAATACTTAAACAAGGCCAGTATGCGCCCATTTTGTTCGAAAAACAGATTGTGGTAATTTTTGCGGCGACCAAAGGATTTTTGGATCAAATTCCGATCAGCGCCATAAAACGCTTTGAAAAAGAATATATTGAACATCTTGAGCTAAAATACCCGGATGTATTGACCGAACTTGCTGAAAAAAAGAAAATCAGCAATGAACTATCGGACAAAATGAAAGAAATACTAAAGAGCTTTGTTTCTTCTTATCGTTATGAGGAAAATTAATGGCAACATTACGTGAAATCCGCCAACGGATTTCGAGTGTTAAAAGTACGCAGCAGATAACAAAGGCGATGAAGATGGTTGCCGCGGCGAAACTCCGCCGCGCGCAGGAAAATATAATGGCCATCCGGCCTTATGCTTATGAAATGCGGACATTGATCGGGCATATCTCTGCCAGGGTAGAAGATACCGGTCAAATAAAGCTTATGAAGAAACGGCCGGTCGAACGGGTTTTAATTGTGCCGGTTGCCGCCGATCGTGGCCTCTGTGGCGCTTTTAACGGCAATGTTGAAAAAGCGGCCATTGAGCGGATAAAAAAATACGAACAAATTGATTGTCAGCTTTATACAGTCGGACGCAAAGCGACCGAATTTTTCAGAAAAAGAAATTACAATGTCTATAAGGACAAAATAAATTTTTTCAACCATTTGTCCTTTGATAATGCCCTGGAATTATCCAGAGATTTGGTTTCCCTTTTTGAAAATGGTTCGTTTGACCGTATTGAAATTGCCTATAACGAATTTAAATCCGCGCTTCAGCAAAACCTGGTAGTGGAAACATTTTTGCCTTTTGAAAGTATCGATGAAGACGAAAGCAGTTATTCCGGAGAATATATTTACGAACCGGACATGCTCTCGATCCTCAATGCAGTAATCCCCAAACACCTTAACACTCAGGTCTGGCGTATTTTGTTGGAAAGCAATGCCTCCGAGCATGGGGCCCGCATGACCGCCATGGACAATGCGACCGAGAATGCGGAAGAAATTAAATCAAAACTAACACTTCATTATAACAGAGCGCGGCAAGCTGCAATAACCAAGGAACTTTCGGAGATTGTTGGCGGGGCCGAGGCTCTGAAAGAATAACAATAAAGGACTTTTATCCCATGAACAAAGGAAGAATAAGTCAAATTATAGGACCGGTTATTGATATTGAATTTGACGAGGGCAATTTGCCCTCAATTTATAATGCAATTACCATTACCTATCCGGATGGACGTGTTGTTGTTACGGAAGTACAGCAGCATCTCGGTGACAATATTGTACGTACGGTAGCAATGGATTCAACGGACGGCCTTGTAAGGGGGATGGAAGTTGTAGATAAGGGTGCACCTATAACCGTTCCCGTTGGTCCGGGGTCTTTAGGCCGCCTGATGAATGTCATCGGTGAAGGAATTGACGGTTTGGGCGAAATCAAATGCGAAAAGAGATATCCCATCCACCGCAGTGCCCCGGCGCTTAAAGACTTAAGTACCTCCGATGAAATTTTGGAAACCGGCATTAAAGTTATTGACCTGCTTGAACCGTATGCCAAGGGTGGTAAAACCGGATTGTTTGGCGGGGCAGGTGTTGGAAAAACAGTGTTGATTATGGAACTTATTCGTAATATAGCAACCGAACATGGTGGCTATTCTGTTTTTGCCGGTGTAGGCGAGCGTACCCGTGAGGGAAATGATTTATGGCTGGAGATGAAAGAATCCGGTGTCCTCGATAAAACGGCGCTTGTCTTTGGTCAGATGAACGAACCGCCGGGAGCGCGTCAGCGTATCGGTTTAACCGGGCTTACCCAGGCCGAATATTTCCGTGATGAAGAAGGCAAGGACGTATTGCTTTTTATCGATAATATTTTCCGTTTCACCCAGGCAGGTTCTGAAGTGTCGGCACTCCTGGGCCGTATGCCGTCCGCTGTGGGCTATCAACCGACACTGGCAACGGAAATGGGTGCGCTGCAGGAACGGATCACTTCAACGCAAAAGGGCTCCATTACATCGGTTCAGGCAGTATATGTCCCGGCCGATGACTTAACCGATCCTGCCCCGGCCACAACCTTTGCACACCTTGACGCTACAACCGTGTTGTCCCGTCAGATATCCGAACTCGGCATCTACCCTGCCGTGGACCCGCTGGATTCGACGTCACGCATATTGGACCCGCGCATTGTTGGGGAGGAACATTATTATGTTGCCCAACTGGTGCAGGAGACATTGCAGAAATATAAAGATCTGCAGGATATCATCGCCATCCTTGGTATGGATGAATTGAGCGATGATGATAAATTAGTTGTTTCCAGGGCCCGCAAGGTTCAGAAATTTTTATCGCAGCCTTTCTTCGTTGCAGAGCAATTTACCGGGATGAGCGGCAAGTATGTTCCGTTAAAAGAAACCGTAAAAAGTTTTAAAGGCATTGTTGAAGGAAAATACGATGATGTTCCCGAACAGGCTTTTTATATGGTTGGGAATATTGATGAAGTATTGGAGAAGGCAAAAACCTTATAAAAACCAAACATTTATCCGTGGAGTATTTCAGGGAAGAATAAAAAAAGATGGAACTATGTTCCATCTTTTTATTTAAGTTTCGTTTTTATAGGTCGAAACATTTTGGGAGAAAATATGGACGAAAAATTAAAATTAAAAATTGTAACCCCCTTCAGGGACACCTTTGACGGTGTAGTTGAAAGCTGTACCATTCCTGGTAGTGAAGGGTCATTTCAGGTTCTTAAGGGGCATGCTTCTTTGCTCTCTCTTGTTGAAATTGGTGAATTAAAGGTAGAGAAGTCAAAGAATGAGATAAAATATTTTGCAACAAGTGGTGGTTTTTGTGAAGTTAATGATAATATCATTAAAATTATTGTAGAAACCGCCGAAGATTCTAGTGATATCGATATTCTAAGGGCAAAGAGAGCTAAGGAACGTGCAGAAAACAGACTAAAAGCCAGTACGGATGATGTTGATTACAACCGGGTCAAGATGGCAATGGCCCGCGCTATTAATCGTCTTCACATCCATAACCTTTCAGTTTAAATTTTTGCCCGTCTTCCAGGAAACATCTGTTTCTTCACTTTCCCAAAAAAAATATCTTGATGGCCTTGAATTATCTCATTACTTTAACACTTTCTTAAAGGTTTAAAACAATTAAGGTGACGGAATGAAAATAAACGTTCACTCTCTTCGTGTTTTTAATTTCATAGTTGTATCTGCGTTGTTGTTTTTAGCGTCCCCGTTAAAAGCATACCAGAATTCAGATAGTCAATTTAATGAACGGTTAAAATCGTATGTAAATGGCCTTCTTACACGAAGTGGCGAAAAAGATATTGAAAAAGAACGATATCTTGTCCAACAGCTTAGAATGATCAATGAAGAGATTAAAGCACGTGTGGGTAATGTATCGAAAAAAAGACAACATTATTTTGATCGTTTACAAAAGCGCTTGTCCGAAATAAAAGAATTAAAGAATCGCATTCCATCCACCGCCGGTGGACAAATATTTAATTTTATTGCTGGTTTGGAAGAGAGAATTCAAAAGACAATCGATGCCGGGGTGATGGATTATAAACGGCAAAAAGTTTTTGATGACGCCACTCAATTACTTTATCTCGCAGAAGAGCTAATAAAACTGGACCCGGGAACAAACCTCTCTGCAAATGATCAAATCGCACAGGGAATTGCCAGGGCCAATCAAAAATTTAACGGTGGTACATCTGGTAAAGCCGTAAAAAAAGCCCTAAGCAAGACCAAGGGCACATCCACTGTTTTCGACGTTTACCAGGAATGGTTAAAGACAAAGCGACTGACCTATATGGTGCGCATCACCGATGTGGAAGTGTTAAAACGTAAATTGATACGTAAATCCAATATCTCTGAATTGGAGCGGATGTTTAAGCGTGAGCTGTTACACGCGGCCCAGGCTTATAATTTTGGTTATTACAAATTGGCGCTTCTTTCCTTTAAGGAAATAAAAAAACAATATAAAAACATTGGAGAGCTGGATGATGTCCAATATTATATAGCCAATTGTAATTATATTATCGGACGATACCTGAAGGCAAAAACGGAATTCGATAAGCTGATAAACGAGTATCCTTCATCCACCTATCTTTCAGATGCCTATTTAAAACTAATAGAGCTATCAAATCATTTTGAAAAATATGCAGATGCCGTTAATTATTTTCATCAGATGCAGAATGTTGTTTCATCTACCGACAAGAAATATGAAGGCGCCTTATTGCAGGCCGTAAATGCCGCGTTAAACGGCAGTATGTTTGATGAAGTCGTCGCCCTTGCCTCGGAAGTAAACACACAATCGCCGATTTATAATTATATCCGTTATGTAGAGGCCGAAGCGTTGGCCGGTGCAGGAAACTATAATGAAGCCGATAATCTGTTTTCATCTATCTTAAAAGTAAAAAGCTTGTCACCGGAGTTTCGTTTTGATATCCTGGCCAAACTTGGATATATCCAGTATAATATTGATCAGCCGGATAAGTCGATTGCCTATTATACGCAAATTGGTTCCAACTACTCCCGATATGATCGGGTGCTCGTGGCCTTTGGCTGGGCATATTATAAAAAAGAAATCGATAAAAAGATGATTACGGAAAGAAATTTCCTAAAAGCCAAGAAATCTTTAGAAGTATTGATTGACAATTTCCCGAATTCCGAATATTTTCTCGAAGCAAAAACTTTGCTGGGCTATATCAACCAGTTGGAGTACAATACCACGAGCGCAATTTCCAATTTCAGCTACGTCTTTAAGGCCAAGGATGTAAAAGATTTATCCGATCAGTTGAACGAGCAGGAAAGCGAACTTGAAAAAGTCCAGAAAACCGCCACAAGTTTAGAGAAGAAAGCTCTAAGAAAAAACAAGCCGGATGCATATAATCGTGCCGTTGCGATGGGAAATACGGTAAAATATCCGCTTCAGCGTTTAAAGTATATGGATATCAGTCCGGTTGGGGTTGCCGCTACCAATGAAGTCGCCCGGTTAAAATCACAGTTAAATGTTTTGGCCGGACTAAAGGAAAAAGCAAAAGCTAAAAAGGATCAAGCCGTCGTTGACAGGATTGAGACTCTGGAAACAAAAATATACAGGGCCATCAACACAACCATTGTTCAGAAGAGTTCACCACTGGGATTTAACTATTTTGATGAACATCCACTTGCCCGCAAGGAAAGTGTTGTTGAAAATGAGAACAAGAAAATTACCAAAATGCGACAGGATGTCCGCATTCAACGAGAAGAACTGTCAAAACAATTATCTATGTTGGATATTGAAATTGCCAATGCAAAAGCAAGACGTGACTACAAAAAGCTGGTCAATCTTGAAATAAGCAAATCCCGCTTTATGGGCATTGCCCAAAATATGGATTATCTGGAAAGCTGGATGTATTCCCTCAAAACGAAAAAGACACATATCAATCTGGACCGTTGGAGCGACTATGGCGCCTTTGGTATGGCCAATGTTAATTTTGCCGTCCGCAACCAGCAGAAAAAACAATTGGGCGAATTCCGCAAACAAGTACAAAAGATCAATCAATTGCTAATGGACCGCAAGGAAAACGTAGAGCATAAAATAAGCAGGATCCAGGATGAGATCACTTTGATGACACGCCGGGTAAGAAAACAGGAACGCATCCGTGAACGGGAAGAATTAAACCGTCAGTTTGAGGAAAGTTATTTTGACACACATGAATCCGAGAATAAAAATCAATCTCAGGAAGATAGCAATACAACCGTACCGCCAAAATTAAATGATGACTCAGACCAATAAAAACTAAAGCCTTAGTAAAATATAGCTGGATCAACCCAAATGATAAAAACATTACTGATAAAAATCTCATCATACGCCCTATTGGTGTGCGTGCTTTTTTTCCCCCTAAACCGTGTCTATGCCCAGTCGCAAAAAACAACGGCAAATGATTCCCTTTTTGAAAAAGTATCCATTGACGAACTTTTGAAGATAAAGGATTACTACAACAAAAAGTCGAATAAAATACGGGAAAAGGAAAAGTCATCACTTAGTGAAGGTAAAAAACTGGGCGAGAGCTTCTTGTCCGACAAGGGCGTAAAAATCAAGGACAGAGACAAAATTTACATTCGGATTGCGGAATATTACATAGAAGAAGCAGATCAGAAATATTTAGACGAAGATGATAATTTCCAAAAAGCAGATGATGAATATCAAAAACAACTTACTGAATTTGAAGCGGGAAAACTGGACAAAAAACCTGTTGAGCCCCGGGAACCGAAAATAAATTATTCCGGCGCCATAAAAATTTATAACAAACTGCTTGATGAATATCCGGCAAGTGACTTTGCCGATGACGCGCTATATGGAAAAGCGTGGCTTCTCGGTAAAATGTCCGAGGGAAGCCAGAGCCGCAGGTTTTTTCAGGAAGTCATCGATAAATATCCGGACAGCCCGTTCGCGCCTGAATCTTATATGCAACTGGCCGAGTATTATTTTAGGCCGCGTGCAGACAAAACCGGTGAAGATCAAAGTGAACTGGAACTACGCAAAGCGATTCAATTATACAAAAAGGTCCTTCGGTACAAAGGGTCGCCCCGTTATGATGAAGCACTTTACAAATTGGGTTGGAGCTATTATAAACTTGCCTCGCGCGATCCAAAAAACTACAATAGTTCCATTACCTATTTTATGATGGTTGCCGATGATATTCAGCGAGCAAAAAAACTCGATCCGGAAAGTAAAATCAGCCAGGTTGATGTTGGCGATGAAGCAATCGAATACGTTGGGATAAGCTTTACGGATAAAGAATACACCAAAAACGGTGTTGATAAAGCACGCAGGATGCTTGAGAAAATTGGCGGTCGTTCGTATGGGGTGGAAATTATGCGCGCCATTGGGAACACCTATAAAAAAATTGATGAGCAGAATCAGGCAATTTATGCCTTTAATACATTGTTGGAGATGTACCCAAACTATAAAGAAGCGGCGCTTGTTCAGGATTATATCGCATCTGCGCTATATTCGACCGGTAAAGATAAGGAAGCCTACAGCGCCCGGAAAAAATTGTACGAAAACTATAATCCAAAAAGCGAATGGTATAAAAAACTTGAAAACTCGGATCTGCCGGATAAGGTCAAATACCTTAATGAAGCCTATAACAAAAGTGAACAGGCTTTCAGGAGCAATTTGCTAACCGACTTAGACGCTGCACAGGAATCCGATAAGGTGAAGCCACGTGTCATAGACAAATGGCGCACATTTGCCGATGAGGCATATCAATATTTACAAATGTTCCCAAGTGATTCCAATGCCTATGACATACACTGGAACTATGCCTTGGCGCTCGATCAAAAATTATCGGAATTTAATAAGGCCTTTAACGAATATCTTACGGTTAGCAGCGAGTACCTGGAAAAAACCCATCAGGAGGATGCGGCTGCCTATGCCGTTGGCGTTGCGGATACGTTGGTTAAAATTAAATTTGGAAACAAAAACGACAGTATTAAAATCAGCCTGGCCGATATAGCACAATTAAATCCAGAGTCATTAACACCCGAGGAAACAAATCTTATCCAGGCTTATGATAATTATATCAAACTCTTTCCTGATGGTAAATATACGCCGGATTTCCTGGCCGCGGCGGGTGGAATTTATTACAATCATAAAAAATTTGCCGAAGCCAAAGTTTATTTCCAGACCCTTGTTCATCGTTTCCCTGGGGCCAAAGAAAAAAGTTTGGCCATGCGCTCCATAATGGATTCGTACTTTGCGCTGGGCAAATTTAAAGACAGTGAAGTTATAGCCAAGCGTATATTAGCAGATACCACCCTGCCCGCTAAACAACGTGAATTTGCAAGCAAGCGACTGGCGGAAGCAATCTTTAAAAACGCCGAATATCTTGAAGAACAGGGCGATTTTTTCACGGCTGCCAATGAGTTCTACAGACTCTACAAAGAAGTTCATGACGATAAACGTTATATCGAGCCCGCACTGTGGAATGCCGGTCTTAATTACCAAAAGGCCCGGGATTGGGTGCGCTCAAACGAAACCTTTAACATCATCGCCGAAGAATTCCCAAAGTCAAAATTTGCCCGTGGCGCTCTGATAAAGTTGGTTGATAACTATAAAGAATTAGAGCAATATGACCTGGCAGCCAGCACATCCGAGCGGATTTATATTGCCTATCCAAAGGCAGATGATGCAGATGTTCGTTTATACAATGCCAGCTATTTTTATCAAAAGGCAAAAAAATGGAATGAGGCCATTCGTGTTAACAACATATATATTGCCGCATATCCTAAAGTTAAATATGCCGTTGATCTGTTTTTTAAAAACGCGGAGTTATACCTGAAATTAGATAATCTTGTTGAGGCGAACAGAATTTATGATGAATTTGCTAAAAGATATCCCACTGACAGCCGTGTAATCAATGCCTTTTATGAACGTGGCAAGTACTTCCTGGAAAATGGACAGGTTGAAGCGGCAAAGGCCGAATTTAACAAAACGATTGCCACCAGCGAAAAATTTAGAAAAGAAGGCAAGGACTCCAATCCCTTTATTGCCGGAGAAGCTGTAAACAAACTGGCGGATATTTTACATACTGAATTTATGGCTGTCAATCTGATCTTGCCAAAATCGGAATATAATACTCGTCTTAAACGTTTAAAGACATTGCTGAACAAGCTGAACTTAGCTTATTCAAAAGTATTGCTCTTTGGTTCGCCGCGTAGCTTTGAGGCCGTGTATGATATTGCCCGAAGTTATGAAGAATTTGCCGATAAATTTGCAAAACAGGAGATAGATAAAAACCTTTCACCGGCCAAATATTACGTCACCAAGAAGGCCGTTTATGAACAAGCAGCATCGCTTATGGACAATGCCGTAAATAAGTATAAAGAAGTTTCGGAAAAAATCCCTGTTATCGCCCAAAAGCTGGATATTAATATGTTTGGCGCCGATGGCGTTGTTTTGCCCGATTCATCAGCCGATAAAGCAAGGGAAGTGGAAATCGATTCGACACGGCAATTGGCATTGAAATGGTATCATCGTGCGAAAGACAAAATATCCGAGTTGTTATACGATGAGGCCCAGTTGACCTCCAGCAACGTATCTGATGTGCTGGCTTTGAAACCACCGCCATTGAGTACTTTTGAAACTATAATATATCAGGGAAAAATACTGACAAATGCTGTTGCCCCAGGGGTTGAGCTGACCATTAAAGCCCATTTGAGAAATGTCAAAGAAGCCGAATCCCTTGACTTGTCCAATAAATATGTGGAAGAATCAAAACGTCAGATATTATTAATTTCTAATGTGCTTGCCCAGGAATATGAAAAACTTTCCGCAAAAACGATTGATGAGTATAAAGGTGATTATGCCGACTATGTAAAATTGGTTGAACAGCCTGAAGGCGCAAAAAATGCAGCGGGCATGAATTATTATGATCTGGCCACGTTCGCTAAACAAATGATTGAAGAAAATAATCGTTTAAACAACAGTACCCTGGATGCACTCAATAATACCCTGAATTTAGCAGCGGACAATCAAATTCAAAATGACATTACCCGTGCCACCCAAGAAAAAGTATTTAAATTTGCCCTGGCCACAAGCAAGGAACTGGATGACCTGAATAAACAGGCAAATGCTCAGAATGTAAAATATGAGGCCTTGTTCGATTCTACCAATAACTATAACTATGATGATGGGCGCAATGACACCGAAGAAATATACTACGCGCTCAGCGACAATTCCACGGGCCTTCTTGAGCATGCATTTGATATAAAAGATGAAAAGCAAATAAAGGGTGTATGGCCAAACCGTTTGATGACGAAATTATTGCAAATTGATCCTGCAAAATATTCCGCCAGTATCGATAAGGAGAAGGTGGAATTTTTTACCGATGATACCTGGTTATATACACTGCAAGATTATCAGTCCAAATGGATAGACCCTGATTTTTCGGATGCAGACTGGTCAACTGCAGAGGTATTGCCTGCCGGGGTAAATCAATTTTCCGGTATTAATGTTGACCCATCGGCAATCTGGATAAAGACCATTGCCGTACAGCAAAACAATTCAAGTTTCAACGATAGCCTTACAACGGACAGCGTTGCAAACTTTAATGCGGATACAAGTTATATTTCTGATAACGATAGCACAGGGAGCAATATCGATGTAACGGGTTCCGGTTCGATAGCACAAAATATAAGCGCTATGAACGATACACTTGTCTTTTTTAGGAAAACTGTAATGGTTGACGGCAAAATCGTTGATGGCAAGATATATGTAACGGCCGATGATGATTATCGCCTTTATCTGAATGGGGAATATCTGATTGATGATGAAGCAAATGATTACAGTGTTTTAGACACACTCGATTTTTATACCCTTGAAAGATATGTGCGTACGGGCAAAAATATCATCGCAGTGGATGTAAAAGATAATGATAAGACAAAAGGCGGTTTAAAATTATATGGATATTTTGAAGTTATACCTTCAGATATATTCTCAAGTGCCGAAGCTGCTGAAGCAAAGAAACAAATTTATATCGATCCCAAAATTTTAAAAACGGTAAATATCCTTCAAAAAAATAGAATTCCACTAAGGAAATAATATGAAATTATTCATTGCTATTGTTCTTTTGAGCGCATTGCCTTTGTTTAGTCAAACGGCGGATTCGACTGTGGCCGAAGGGCAGGGCCCGGGTTCGATTGTTGAAGCCGGTCAATCGATAATAAAAATTCAAATTGAAAAGCCCCAGGTTCAGATGCTTTCGAACCGGATTAAACCGAAGTTTCAGGAAGTAAATCTTGAGAAAACATTTTTAGATGAAATTTTGGATAAAGGTCAATCCATTAGCATCGATTATAAGGTTGAAGGCATTGACGATCGAATTGATATAGATGCACTTTTAAAAAGAAAAAGATAATTATAACATATCAAAGCAGGAGGAATCAATCATGGTATTTTTGGATCAATTTAGTAAATCGTTCAGTTGGGGCACGCCAGGCTCATCATATATGTATTTTATCGCAATATTTGGTGCCATAGCCGCTGCAATTGCCATAGAACGGATTTATTTTATCGTTGTTCGTTCCAATGTCAATGCAGATAAATTTATGGCAGAAATAAGAAAATTAGTTGCCGGCGGGAATATTGAACGAGCTATCAATTTATGTGAAAAAGGAAAGCAGAAAGCACTTCCTTTTGTTGTCCTGAGAGGTTTAAAACGTGCCAATGAAAGTGATACCCTTGATTTCCGCGCCATACAGAATGCCGTTGATGAGGGTACACTGGAAGTTATCCCCAAGCTAAAAGATCGGACAAATTATCTGTCTATGTTCGCAAATGTGGCTACATTGACCGGTCTAATGGGTACAATATATGGACTTATCCTGTCTTTTAGTTCTGTTGCGGCTGAGGGAATACCTGAATCCGAAAAATCCAAATTATTGGCAAGTGGTATTTCGGCGGCGATGAACACAACAATCTTTGGTCTTATGGTCGCTATTCCTACTTTGATTGCATACACATACTTGTCTAACAGGACAACAAAGATTATTGACGAAATGGATGAGCACTTGGTGAAGTTAATTAATTTAATAACTGGTAATCGTTAATCAATTAGGGTTTTAAATTATGGCGTATAAACCTTCTGCTAGAAGAAGTGAAGACTCTTTGATCATGGATTTAGATATCCGTCCGGTCATGAATCTAATGGTGGTTTTAATACCATTACTGCTTCAAGGCGCACAATGGGTTAAGCTTGGTGCTATTGAGATAAACACCCCTCCGACAAAATCTGTTGGGGGAGATGCTCAGAACAACGAGCAGAAAGATAAAAAAGAGACAGAGAAAAAAATTGGTTTAAAAATCGCAATTACCCATGATGGCATTACTATTGGCAATGCGGCCGGTTTGCTCTCTTCTGAAAAGAATGCTGAAGGCGGAGGCCCGACAATTCCCTTAATGCCGGATGGTTCCTATGATTATTCTGCTTTAAAGGCAAAATTAGTTGAGATAAAAGACAAAATATCCGGCAAGGGTTATAAGGATGAAAACAGGGCGGTAATATCCGCGGGTAAAGGGGTTAAGTACCAGGTTATAATCGATGTGATCGATAAGATACAAAGCTATCCGGATGATAAGGGAATAGAAAAACCCTTATTCCCTGAAATTAACTTTGCAACAATAACTGTATAAGGATGGAGTGATAAATGGCTTTTCAACCATCAAAATCAAAACGGCATCTAAAACACGAAGAGGGCCAGTTAAATATGAACTCCATGATGGACATGATGACCATCATCCTGTTGTTCTTATTAAAGTCTTTTTCCACGGAAGGTTCGCTTACGACGCCATCGGACGATTTAAAAATGCCTGAGTCGATATTAGGTGAAAAACCCCAAAAAGAGACATTGGTAACTATTACAAAGCATGATATCCTGCTTAACAGTAACGAGCTTATATCATTATCGGATATCGATCCTGAAAAAGTATTGGTTACACCTTTATATAGCGCTTTATCCGGTGTTGCCGATGAAGCGAAGCAACTGCAGATTGATGTGGGCAAGGAATTTGACCATACAATAATAATACAGGGGGATCAGGATATGCCTTTTGAACTCTTGTATAAAATAATGTACACCTGTAGCAAATCTGAATTTTATAAGATGCGTTTACTCACAATTCTGAAGGGCTAATTTCTTCAATAAAAGGCGATTTCATGGATAGTATGAATATTAAATTAAATCAACCGGGTGCTAAAAGGGCAGCTGGCGGATATCAGATCGTTAGTTTTCCCAAGGAGTTTGAGAAGGGTCTGTTTGAAGGAATAGATACGCGTTTTTTCCTGATCTTATTTTCTTCTATAATTGTTGTTTTTACAACAGTGCTTATTTTGGCCAATATACAGTATTCGCAGGAAGCGATCCAATCGGCCCTTAAAGCCCAATACATTCGAAAGTTTTATAATACCCAACTTGAAGAACCTGTAGTAGAAGAACCGAAAGAGGAAGAGGCCCTGACCGCGGATGAAGGTGCTGTCAAGGAAGAAAAAAAACAAGATGTTCGTGCCCAAAAAGATGTCGGGAAAAGACAAGAGGCCACCGGTACCTCGGCCGCTCAACGCAGGGAACGTAACAGGCAAAATGCCGCCCGTCGGGCGGCGGCCCGCAGCAAGGCCGTCGGTAGGGTTTCAAGTACAGGTGTATTAAACGAGCTATCGGCCGCTGGAAGCGGAGCAAGTGGCGACGCCGTTTATGATGTACTGGGTGAGTCTGCGGACGCAGGTATTGGCGATTTGGATAAAGCCCTGGCTAGTGGAGTGGACGGGTTGCAATCTGCTTCATCATCCAACCGACGTTCGGTTTTAGGCGAACGCGCCGGTAAAGGTGGCGGGGCCGGACGCGCGGGTATCGACGATCTGATCGGTAGCGGAGCGGGTCAATCCGGTTCTGTTAACATAAGCAGGTCGGGCAATTTTAAAATCAAGGCCGTTAAAGGCAGTGTTAGCGGACGTGGTTCTAAATCTGCAAACAGGTCATCAGACGCACTGGCCAAGATTGTTTTAACACATACTTCATCAATTGAAAACTGTTATAAACGCGAAGCCCGTCTCAATCCAAATTTACGCGGAAGCGTAAAGGCCCAGTTTACCATAAGTCCTGAAGGTAAAGTTGTGCGCGTGAGAATAGTAAAAACTACTCTTAAAAACAGGAAAGTTGAAGCCTGTATAACCAAAAGAATTAAAAGATGGCGATTTGCAAAAATCAACCCGAAAGACGGCGATGTTACCGCCTTGTACAGTTGGGTTTTTTCACATTAAAATATAATCGGGCCGCTATCTTTTGCGGCCTTTTTTAATTTGAGCTGTTCCCCTTTTTTAGTTACCTTCCTTCTTTTATAAAAATAAAATATTTCCGGAGACAAATAATGCTTCGCACGCATACCTGCGGTGAATTAACAGAAAAATATTTACAACAATCAGTTACCTTGAGCGGCTGGGTAAATACACGCCGCGACCATGGCGGGGTTATTTTTATTGATTTGCGCGATCAATATGGACTGACCCAAATTGTTTTTAACCCTTCTGAACATGTTGAAGCCTTTGAACGGGCAAAATCCTTACGTAGTGAATTTGTAATCCAGGTGACGGGTATTGTTGAAAAACGACCCGAAGAGATGGCCAACCATGAATTACGTACAGGTTTGATCGAGGTGAACGTCTCTAATATAATCATATTGAATCAATCCCAAACGCCCCCTTTTGAAATAAAAGAAAAGGTTGAAGTTAACGAGGAAACCCGTTTAAAATATCGGTATTTGGATCTGCGCCGCTCGAAGCTGCATTCCGATATACGTAAACGCGCAAAGATTAATTCTACGGTTCGCAGTTATCTGGATTCAGCAGGTTTCTGTGAAATAGAGACGCCTATCTTAATGAAGTCAACGCCGGAAGGCGCTCGGGATTTTTTGGTGCCAAGCCGGAATTTTGCCGGACGGTTCTATGCCTTGCCCCAATCTCCGCAAACATACAAACAATTATTGATGATTGCAGGGTTTGACAAATACTATCAAATTGTGAAATGTTTCCGCGATGAAGACTTGCGGCGGGACCGGCAACCGGAATTTACACAAATCGATATCGAGATGTCTTTTATCGAAGAGCAGGACATTATTGACCTTGCCAGTGGATTGGTGCAAGAAGTGTTTAAAAAAATATTGGGCAAGGACATTGAATTCCCGATAAAAAAAATGACATTCAAAGAAGCCTTCGAAGTATATGGTTCGGATAAACCGGATCTACGCTATGATATGAAACTAAGAACAATCACGGAGATTTTTAAAAATACCGGGTTTAAAGTATTCAGGAACACAATTGACAATCATGGAACCGTTGCTTGTTTGGTCATAAAATCAGAAAATAAATTGACCCGTAAAATGATCGATGCCCTATCGGAAAAGGTCAAACTATACGGGGCGAAAGGGCTGGCATATTTTAAAAGGGCCGGCAATCGATTGGAAACAGGAATTTCAAAATTCTTAACCGAAAGCGAGCAAAAAAATATTATAGATACGCTGGACATTGACGAAAATGATATAGTTTTGTTGGTGGCCGATAGTTATGACATCGTTTATAACGCCCTTGGTTTTGTCCGTTCCCATCTGGCCGAAACCTTTAACCTGATAGATAAAGACAGCTTTGATTTTGTCTGGATTATGGATTTTCCGCTTTTGGAATACAACCCGGAAGAAGAACGCTATGTCGCCCGGCACCATCCTTTTACCAGCCCAAAACTAACAGACATGGATAAATTAGATTCACATCCCGAAGATGTACTTGCCCGTGCCTATGACCTGGTGTTAAATGGCAATGAGATCGCCGGTGGAAGCATCCGTATCCATAAGAACGAAATTCAACAAAAAATATTTACGGCACTAAAAATCGATGAACAGGAAGCACAGGAAAAATTTGGATTTTTGCTCGATGGTTTAAAATACGGCGCGCCTCCACATGGCGGAATTGCATTTGGATTGGACCGGCTTGCCATGATATTGACCAAGTCCGAATCTATCCGTGATGTGATCGCATTTCCCAAGACAAGCTCCGGAATGTCGTTGATGGATAATGCACCATCTGTGGTAAGTGAGCAGCAACTTAAGGAATTACACTTAAAAATACGGTCATAAACCGAATAATTGCTAATATACCTTGACATAAACTGGTGATTTTATTACGTTCACATAAATACTAACTCAACCCATCTCTAGGAGGCATTTAATGAAAAAATTCGCTATCACTGTAAAGCTTGTTCTACTGGCTTTAGTTATGAGTTTTGCTGTATCAAGTTGCGGGTGGCATCCATCTGACGAAGAAATTCGTAGCTTGGAAGAAACACGTTCCGCTGCTTTAGATGCAGAAAAAACCGTACAGGAAAAGAAATCGGCTACTGCAGATCTGCAGAGTCAGGTTGACCAGAAAAAAGCCGATTTGCAAAAGGCAAAAGCAGAAAAAGAAAAAGTTGCAAAAGCTGTTGCTGCGAAGGCCGAAGCCGAAGCAAAATAACCCATATTGTAACCTTGAATTCAGGAGAAAGAAAAAATGAAAAAACTTTTGTTCTTAACTATTTTGCTCTTTTCAGTTAGTTCTTTATGGGCACAAAACACCTCTTATAACTATGAAGAAATGACACAAGAGCAATACAACCAGTATTTACAGGAATGGCAAAATCGTCTTGCTACCGCAAATCAGGGTATCAAAGATCATGATGCCAAACAAGCTGAACTAAAATCCGAATTGGAATCATTAAATTCCGAAATCGATAAAACCTGGAACGAAATATATGCTTCGGCAAATTCCGATAACCCGGGCAATGAAGCTTACGTTTCAGACTTAAATCAGTTAAAGAGCGACGTCAGTTCATTTGCCGGTATGTCTGCCGAAGATATCTATAGCAAAATGAATGAAATCGATGGCTTCCAAAAACGCCTGGACGAAGCAAAAACCAATGATCTGAACTTCCTGTCTGCCAATGAAAACCTCATTAATCAGATTCAAAGTATGATCAACCAGGCAACCGAAAAAGGTAAGGCCGCCGTTCCGCCATCTTATACGGTTAACCGTGGCGACTACCTGTGGAAAATAGCTGCAAATGCGGATGTATATGGCGATGCTTATGCCTGGATGCGCATTTATACATCCAACAGGGACCAAATTAAAAACCCGGATTTAATTTTCCCAAATCAGGTACTTATGATCCCCCGTGTTGTCGGGCCAAATGAGCACTTGGTTCAAAAAGGTGAAAACCTTTCAATGATCGCCGGATATGGCAATGTATATGGTAGTTCATTTAAATGGCAAAAATTGTATGAATCAAACAAAAATACAATTTCCGATCCTAAAATGATTTTTCCTTATCAGGTGTTAAAAATTAACCGTTAAGGTGAATAAAATCTTGAAAAAAAGCTTCCGGCAAAAAATGTCGGAAGCTTTTTTTTTAATTGAGAGATAGCAAAAAAGTGGAAGAAAGAATTTTTAACCTAAAAAATACCATACCCGCAAATGTCTTTTATGGTCTTAACAATATAAATTTAAAACCAATTGAAGCTCATTTTCCAATACGTTTGATTGTACGTGGGCATGATATAAAGATTCTTGGTGATTCGCGGGATATTGAAACGGTATATTCCATATTGTTGGAATTACAGGACACTTTCCTAAATACACATCAGTTAAATGAGCAGGATGTATTCACGGTAATGCGCATCTCTAATTCGGATGGTGCTACCCGGCAAAAAGAAAATTTAGCGGTGTCTTCCGCTGTTATTGATACACATCTAAAAACAATAAAACCCCGCAGCGATGGACAAGCGGGTATCATTGATGCCGTGCGTCTGGCAGACCTTACTTTTGTTGTCGGGCCGGCAGGGACCGGAAAAACCTATCTGGCCGTTGCCCTGGCCGTGGCATATCTGAAAGCCGGTTTGGTTAAGAAGATCATACTCTCAAGACCCGCCGTGGAAGCAGGTGAAAACCTGGGTTATTTACCAGGTGATTTTAAAGAAAAAATAGATCCCTATTTACGTCCGCTCTATGACGCCCTTGCCGATATGATTTCACGGGATATGCTTAAAAAATATTTCGAATATGAGAGCATTGAAGTCATACCCCTGGCGTATATGCGTGGCCGTACATTAAACAACGCCTTTGTTATTCTCGATGAAGCTCAAAATAGCACCTTTACCCAAATGAAAATGTTTTTAACCAGGCTTGGCCATAATTCCAAAGCCGTGGTAAATGGAGATATCACACAGATTGATTTGGGGGCACAACAAGTATCCGGATTGGCCAGTAGCATATCGGTTCTAAAGAATGTAAAAAATATACGTTTTATTCAACTTGACCAAACCGACGTGGTTCGTCACCCCCTGGTAAAAGAAATTATAAATGCCTATGATAACTTTCAGGCAACATCAGGCAAGGGCCCAAAAAAGAATCACGCTCTGTAGTTGAAATGGTAAGCTAAAAGTTCTAAATTAAATCTTTCAATTTAAACTTATAGAGGCGTTGAATGAAAACCCTGCGAAATGTTGTAATTGTTGCCGCCTCCAGGACGCCCTTTGGTTCTTTTATGGGCACACTTAAAGATGTTCCTGCTACCCGTTTAGGGAGTATTGCCATTGCCGATGCACTTAAAAAAGCAGATGTCAGCCCCGGTCTTGTTGACGAAGTGATCATGGGGAATGTTCTACCGGCCAATGAGGGCCAGGCGCCTGCACGTCAGGCTGCTCTTGGCGCCGGATTGCCAAGAGCTGTGCAATGCCTTACCGTTAATAAAGTTTGTGGCTCGGGCCTTAAGGCCGCAATGCTGGCCAGCCAGGCGATAATGGTAGGCGACGCCGATATTATTGTTGCCGGCGGGATGGAAAATATGTCCATGGCCCCATACTATGTGCCTAAGCTAAGGGGCGGAAACAAAATGGGGCATACCGAATTAGTGGATGGGATGATAAAAGACGGTCTATGGGACGTGTATAATGATTTTCACATGGGTAATGCCGCGGAACTGTGTGCAGGCACCTGTAACGTCCCCAGGGATAGCCAGGACGAATTGGCCATAAAAAGTTTTAAACGCGCTTTGCATGCACAAAAAAATGGTCTCTTTGATGATGAAATTGTTGCCGTTCCTGTACCACAGCGTCGCGGTGAAGATATTATTATTTCTGAAGACGAAGGCCCTAAACGCGTGGATTTTGAAAAGCTGAAAAAATTGCGTCCGGCGTTTGTAAAAGATGGTACGGTTACCGCAGCCAATTCATCATCGATTAATGATGGTGCCGCTGCAGTGGTTTTAATGGCCGAAGAAAAAGCACAGGAATTAAAATTAAAACCGATCGCCAGGGTAATTGCACAGGCCTCCGCCGCACGGGCGCCGGAAGAATTCCCGCTGGCCCCAAATGATTCCATTGTAAAGGCACTTGGCAAGGCCGGTTTGAATATTGATGATATTGACCTGTTTGAGATAAACGAGGCCTTTGCCGTGGTGACCCTTATAAACAACCGTTTATTGAACCTGCCACTGGATAAGGTAAATGTGAACGGTGGTGCGATTGCCCTGGGGCACCCCATCGGTGCCAGTGGCGCCCGGATTTTGGTTACTTTATTACATGCCATGGAACAACGGTCTGCAAAACGTGGTTTGGCTTCAATTTGTATTGGCGGTGGGGAAGCATCAACACTTATCGTCGAAAAGCTTTAGGAGTAAAGATGGTTGAAATAATAAGCGTCATCGGTAGTGGCACAATGGGAAACGGTATTGCCCATGTCTTTGCCCAAAATGGTTTTCAGGTAAACCTGATAGATATTAAAGATGCTTTTTTACAACGGGCGCTCATCACTATTGAAAAAAACCTTAACCGTCAGGCCACAAAAGGGACGATAAGCAGCACGGAAGTTAAGGAAACCCTTGCCAGGATAAATATTTCTACAGACTATGCCTGTACGAAAGACTCGGCTTTGATTATCGAGGCGGCTACTGAAAATCAGAAGATAAAAGAAGAGATATTTAAAAAATTAGATGCCCTTTGCGGCCCGGACACAATATTAGCCACCAATACATCATCTATATCCATAACGGAGTTGGCCGCTGTTACAAATCGCCCGGACAATGTGATTGGTATGCATTTTATGAACCCGGTCCCGGTTATGAAATTAATTGAAGTAATCCGTGGGTTGGCCACGTCTGACGAAACTTATCGAAAAATTGAAACCTTATCCTTAAAATTGGGTAAAACTTCAACTGAAGTCAATGATTACCCTGGTTTTATTGCCAACCGTATTTTGATGCCTATGATAAACGAAGCCATATTTTGCCTGATGGAGGGCGTGGCCAAAAAAGAGGCGATCGATACCGTAATGAAACTTGGGATGAACCACCCTATGGGACCATTGACCCTGGCCGATTTTATTGGTCTGGATGTTTGCCTGAGTATAATGAATGTCCTTTATGATGGACTTGGTGACAGCAAATATCGTCCATGTCCCCTGCTTAAAAAGATGGTGGCAGGGGGGTATCTGGGACGCAAAACAAAGAAAGGTTTTTACGACTACGTATGATAAGCCGTAGAAAAGAGCGGGAATATGCCTTGCAGGTTCTTTACGCTCAAGAATACAATCCTTTGCCGTTAAAAGACGCCATAACCGAGTTTAATGATGTCTTTGACGCAGCATCCGGTGAATTTGCTTCGGATCTCGTTAGCTTGTGTATCCAACACCAGGATGAGCTGGATGAGATGATTAAGGAAAATTTACGTTCCTGGAAACTTGGACGCATTGCCATGATAGACAAGTTGATCATCCGAATGGGATTGGTGGAACTGCTTTACTTTTCTGATATCCCGCCTGAGGCAACTTTGAATGAAGCAGTGGAACTTTCCCGGAAGTTCGGCACAGATAAAAGTGTGAAATTTGTCAACGGAGTGTTGGACGTCCTGCTTAAAAAATTACATAAGGAAGGACGTATCTCCAAATCCGGTCGTGGCCTCATCTCAAAATTGATTCAAAAATGATCAGTGCATTTATATCGGACATTCATGGCAATCTAACTGCCCTGGAGGTTGCCTTGGATTATATCCATTCATTAAAGCCGGATAAAATATATTGTCTGGGAGATATTGTGGGCTATGGGCCCAAGCCAAATGAATGTGTTAGCCTTGTACGGGAAAATTGTGACCAAGTGTTAATGGGCAATCATGATTATGCGGCCATTAATTTGTTGGATACACGCAATTTTAACCCGAATGCACGCTACGCTATGGATTGGACACGGTCTGTACTAAATACCGAAAGTTTGAACTTTCTGAAAAAACTGCCCTTTACCGTTTATGATGAAGATGTTTTGATGGCGCATTCTTCCCCAAAAAATCCATCATATTGGCACTATGTACTGTCAGTTAACGAAGCCGGCGAACAGATACGTACCTTCAAACAGCATGTTTGCTTTATCGGCCATTCACATCTTCCTATCGTGTTCTCCGCAACACAGATGTACGATGAAGAATTTTTATTATTGAACAAGGATGAAAAATACATTATAAACGTTGGCAGTGTGGGACAACCACGTGACCATAACCCACATGGTTGTCTGGTTATTTATGATTCTGAAAAGCAAAGCGTCGAATATATCCGTTTTGCCTATGATATTAAAAGAACACAAAATGAAATCCGACAGGCCGGTTTACCGGATTTTCTTGCGGACAGGTTAATAAAAGGTATTTGAGGTAATATGTTAAAAGCAATCGGAAAAATGATTTTTGGATCACGAAATATTCGCGAATTAAAAAAAATTGATCAATTCGTTGATCAAATCAATGCCTATTATACAGAGTATGAAGCATTGAGCGAGGATGAGTTAAAGGCCAAGACGGATGAATTTAAAGGACGCTTGTCCGATGGTGAAACGACCGATGACTTGTTGCCGGAAGCCTTTGCCGTTGTTAAGGACGCCTGCCGCCGCCTGTGCGGTACAACTGCCAAGGTAGCCGGGAAGGATGTTGTTTGGGAGATGATCCCCTTCGACGTTCAGTTGCTCGGCGGTGTTGTACTGCACCAGGGAAAAATTGCGGAAATGGCCACCGGCGAGGGCAAGACCCTTGTGGCCGTTATGCCGCTTTATTTGAACGCCCTGGAAGGTAAGGGGGCGCACCTTATTACCGTAAACGATTATTTGGCCAGACGGGACTCCGAGTGGATGGGTTATGTCCTGGAATACTTAGGTCTATCGGTTGGCGTTATTTTAAACGATATGACGCCATCCCAGCGTCTTGTTGCCTATAACTGTGATGTAACCTATGGAACCAACAACGAGTTTGGCTTTGATTATCTGCGTGACAACATGGCCGGGGCCCCGGAAGATATTGTACAGGCCCGCGGTCACCACTTTGCCATAGTGGATGAGGTGGACAGCGTATTGATAGACGAGGCGCGAACCCCGCTTATCATCAGCGGACCGGTAAGTGTTTCCACCCATAAATATGCCGAGATGAAACCCCTGGTTGAGCGGCTGGTAAACGCACAGACCCGCTATGTAAACCATTTGATACAAGAAGGCGAAAAACTGATCAAGGAGGGGAAGTTAAAACAGGGGGCCCGAAAACTGCTTGTGGCCGATAAGGGGGCGCCAAAAAACAAACGTCTTTTAAAACTTTATCAGGACCCGGATATTAAAAAAGCCGTACAGGGGGTTGATAATGATTACCTACGTGACAAAGGCCAAAATAAAACGTCCGACGAACATTACTTTGGTGACCTCCATTATATTGTTGATGAAAAAAGCCATGTGATCGATTTGACAGAAAAAGGGCGCACCGAACTTAGTCCGCAAGACCCGGATATGTTTCTTATTCCCGATGTTGGCGATGAAGTCGCCTCGATTGAAAACAATCCCGATTTGGATGACGCCCAAAAACTGCAAGCCAAGGAGGAAATGTACAGCGTTCTAAATGAACGTAGTGAAAAAGTACAAAACGTATCACAACTTTTACGTGCCTATGCCCTCTATGAGAAAGATCAGGAGTATGTGGTCCAGGATTCAAAAGTCCAGATTGTAGATGAATTTACCGGGCGTGTACTCTCGGGCCGTCGGTACAGTGATGGTCTGCACCAGGCGATCGAAGCCAAGGAAAATGTAAAAATAGAGCGTGAAACCCAGACATTGGCCACAATCACCCTGCAAAATTATTTTCGCATGTACGATAAACTTGCTGGGATGACCGGTACCGCGGAGACCGAGGCCAGTGAGTTCTGGGAGATTTATAAGCTGGATGTGATGGTCATCCCATCAAACAAACCTATAGCCCGTATCGATCATGAAGACCTGCTTTATCGCAGTAAACGTGAAAAATATAAGGCAATTATCGATGAGATCGAAGAACGGAACAAAAAGGGGCAACCGGTGCTTGTTGGTACCGTAACGGTGGAAGTTTCCGAAACCATTAGCCGAATGCTTAAACGCCGTGGAATTCCACATAATGTTCTAAATGCCAAACAGCATAAGCGTGAGGCCGAAATCGTAGCCAATGCCGGTGAAATGGGCGGGGTTACCATCGCTACCAACATGGCCGGTCGTGGAACGGATATCAAGTTGGGGCAGGGGGTTAAGGAACGTGGTGGTTTGCATGTGCTTGGAACCGAACGCCATGAGTCGCGACGTATTGACCGTCAGTTGCGTGGTCGTAGCGGACGTCAGGGCGACCCCGGTAGCAGTATTTTCTTTTTAAGCCTGGAAGATGATTTAATGCGTCTTTTTGCCACCGATCGTGTAGCCTCGATTATGCAGCGTCTTGGGGCGGAAGAAGGTGAAGTGATCACGCATAAAATGATGACCAAGGCCATTGAGCGCGCCCAGAAAAAAGTGGAGGGCCGTAACTTTTCGATCCGGAAACGATTGCTTGATTATGATGATGTGATGAACCAACAGCGGACGGTGATATATGATCGGCGCAGGGCCGCCTTACAGGATAAAGACACGCTTGGCCAAATAACCGACATGCTCGATGAATACCTCAATATGGTAGTTAACAGTTATATCGATCCGGGCATTTTGGCAGAAGATTGGGACCTGGATGGTTTACAGACCGAGATCCAAAAGGTATCCTTCCTTGACTATAAATCCATTTTTAAAGAACATGCCAATCAATCCGTAGAAGATCTAAAAGAGGCCATCAAAAAATCCATGCTTGATATTTATCATTCTAAAGAAAGCCGCGTTGGACGTGAACGGATGGCTGTTTTGGAGCGTTACTTTATCCTGCGTGTCATCGATGAAGAATGGAAAGACCATTTGTATCAAATGGACATGCTGAAAGAGGGCATCCATCTGAGGGCCTATGGGCAAAAAGATCCTTTGATAGAATATAAACGCGAGGCCTTTGGTCTATTCGAAACACTTATACAGCGTATTAATGAAACAACCCTAAACTGGCTGTGGAAGTTCCAGATTCAAACGGAACCGGAGCCGATGAACCGGAGTGAGCTTCGCCATGCCCCACAACGTATGAAACTGGAACATGCTGCATCAACCAATATGGGATTCAGTGGCTCGCCCGAAGAAGAAACCGATATTCAAAAAGCATCGCATGACCGTTCCAGCAAACAGCAACCCGTGCGTGTGGAAAAGAAGCCGAAACCAAATGATCCCTGTCCATGTGGAAGCGGCAAAAAATATAAAAAATGTCACGGGGCAACCGGTGCGAGTTAATATTCAACGAAAATGATAAAAGCCGGTAAATAATATTCAATGAAGAGCGGTAACACTGCCAATCTTCAACAAGCAATGGTGAATAGAGCATATGCAACAAAAGTTGTAATAATTGCCAAGGCCTGAGTAATACAGGTCAAAAATTTTCATTATTAATTATTAATTATTAATT
>CAYWBI010000018.1:0-36754 GCA_964456445.1 uncultured Calditrichaceae bacterium | reverse complement strand
CAAAAACATTAAACTTAGCAATAGATGTAATCGATAACACTTGTGATCGCCGTCAAGAAAAAAATGTAACGCTTGTCAAGGGAATAAAGCGGATCAAGGCTTATACTGTAGGAAATATGGGGGCAGAAAATGAAAGTAAAAATTAAAATCAAACTTAAGGCAAAGATGTTTATCTACGCCGATGCACGGGTCATCTGGTTTGGTCGCGAAAGGGTGAGCAAAATGACTCCGAAAACGGTACCGGTTACAAAACCTATTTGCGTTCAACCCGCTTTAGCCGCATAAACCAGCCGGCTATAGTTCAAGTATGCAAGCGGGCATTATGCCAGCTGCATACTTTTGCGTCAAACAAGAACATTCCCGCCGGATTCAATGTTCCGTATTACCCTGGGCTCAGGCTGCATTTAATTTTACCATTTCCCGGAAATATCTCCTGCCAGACTTCAACCTTAAATTGTAGCTCAATAAGGCCACTGGTCGCTAAGTTTATAGAATGTTGCCCGGACAAATCTTCAATAACTGTGCTTATACCGGGATTATGTCCGATGAGCATTACCGAGGTAAACTCATCCTGTAAGGTATTGACAAGCTTTAGAAGTGTATGCCCGCTGGCAAGGTAAAGCGATTTGCTTTGATGGATTGGGGCATTTGCCACATAAGGTGCAATGATTTGTGCGGTGCTTAAGGTACGTGTTGCGGCACTGGCTATTATTACCTGCGGAATCATTTTCTTTTGTTTGAGCTGCAGACCGATTAGAGACGCATCATTTGCACCCCGTGACGTTAATGGCCGGTCAAAATCACTTAGGCTTCCGTCACCACGTCCGGCCTTAGCGTGTCGCATAATATAAAGGGTTTTCATATATTGTCTGTCCCAGGAAAATAAAGGGTTATTATGAATATTTGTATTATTAGCAGCAGTCTTAATCCCCAAAGCAAAAGCCATCTACTGGCCCGGTCCGCCAAAAAAATATTAGATGAAGCCGGCCATCGAACACAACTTATAAAACTGACGGAATATAATCTGCCACTATGTGACGGTGTTATGGCCTATCGGGCAGCGGATGCTAAAAAACTTAAAAACCATATAGAATCCTCAGATGCATTAATATTGGTAACACCGATATATAATTTTGATGGAAACGCCGCATTAAAAAATGTTATTGAACTTACCGGCAGCGCTTGGAATGATAAACCTGTTGCGCTGATGTGCTCTGCTGGCGGGGAACGCAGTTACATGGCCCTAATGCCACTGGCCAACAGCCTCATGTTGGATTTCCGCTGTGTAATCGTTCCACGTTTTGTATATGCCATTGAAAGTGATTTCAATACAGATAAAACGGCCATTGTAAACCTGGATATAAACCGGCGCATTGACGAAGCAGTAAAATCATTGATTTATTTAGGACGGTAATTTAAAAAAATTAAGAGAAATGTCTTAACTTCAACATATTTACCCGGATGCCTGTATTTATTTATATCGTATTGTCAGCCACTAAAATTGTTTTCTGTTTATTGTTTTTTCTTTCTTCGTGCGCGGGCCTTGCCCTTGGCCGGTGCTTTATCCAGCAATTCCTGACATTCGGCCAAAGTTAAATCCGCGGGTTCGGTACCTTTGGCGATACGTGCATTTTTTTCGCCATTGGTGATATACGGGCCGTACCTTCCGTTTAGCACCTGGATGTTTTCGTCTTTAAATTCTTTTATAATTTTATTTTTTTCTTTTTCGGCATGTTCCTTTATTATCTCAAGCGCCCGTTCCAGGGTAATAGCGTGCGGGTCTTCCCCTTTTATCGAGACAAATGTTTTTCCAATTTTTACATAAGGCCCAAAACGGCCAATTGCTGCGGTTATAGTCTCGCCTTCGGGCGATGTTCCCAGGGTGCGGGGGAGTTTAAAAAGCTCCAGCGCTTCTTCCAGGGTAATGGTTTCAAGATTTTGGCCGGGCCGTAAACTTGCAAATTGTGGCTTCTCTTCATCGTCCCGGCTACCGATTTGGGCAACGGCGCCATAACGGGCCATGCGCACACTAAGCGGTCTGCCGCTCTTGGGGTCTGTTCCAAGGACACGGTCTTCATTTATTTTATTGCGTGGGATTTTTTCGGTTTCATCCACCTTGGCTTTAAAGGCCTTCCAAAATTCCTTCATCAACGGCTTCCATTCCGCCTCACCGCGGGCGATATCATCCAGGCGGTCCTCGAGACGGGCGGTAAAGGCGTACTCCACATAACGCGGAAAATACTCGTTTAAGAATTTATTTACAATGCGCCCGATGTCCGTTGGGAAAAAGCGTTTTTGTTCCATCGTAACATATTCTCTGGAGAGCAGGGTGCTGATGATCGAGGCGTACGTTGAGGGCCGGCCGATGCCATACTCTTCCAGGGTCTTAATCAGCAGGGCTTCGCTGAAGCGTGCCGGTGGTTTTGTAAAATGTTGTTCAGCGAGTATATCTTCAAGATCAACCATATCGCCTTCCTTTAAAAGAGGAAGAAGTTTTTCCGCCGTATCATCACTCTGGTTGTCATCGCGCCCGATATGATAAACCCTTAAATATCCGGGATAGGCGATTGTAGAACCAGTTGCCCGGAAGTTGTGCCCGCCTGCGATGTTAAAATCGATGCTTAATGTGTTTATTTGTGCCGGGGACATCTGGCAGGCAATGGCCCGCTTCCAGATGAGTTCATACAATCGGAATTGGTCTTTGGAAAGCCTTGACATAAGTTTTTCCGGCGTACGGTCCGCTGATGTTGGGCGGATGGCCTCATGGGCTTCCTGCGCATTTTTGGATTTTGTACGGTAATAATTGGGCTTGGCAGGTAAGTCGGGCGTCTCAAAATTTGTCGAGATAAATGTACGGATTTGATTGATTGCCTCAGCGGCCAAATTAACCGAGTCTGTACGCATATATGTGATCAGGCCAACTTCCCCCTTGCCGATATCAATCCCTTCGTAAAGCTGCTGGGCAATCATCATGGTTTTTTTTGCAGAAAATCCCAACTTACGGGAAGCATCCTGTTGGAGGGTGGATGTGGTGAATGGCGGTTGCGGATTGCGTTTGCGCTTTTTGGTTTCAACCTTGCTCGCAGTCAGTTTACCGTTTGCCGCTTGTAGTAAAACTTCCCGTATTTTAGTGGATTGTATTTTATTTTCAATAAAAAATTGTTTGACCTTTTCCCCCTTGAAGTGGGTAAGCCCAGCCTTAAAAGATTGCTTGTTTGTCACACAAAGCGCATCCATCGACCAAAACTCCTGTGGCTTAAAGGCTTCAATTTCTTTTTCACGTTCCACAATCATACGCAGCGCAGGGCTTTGCACCCGGCCGGCGGACAAACCTGGTTTTATCTTTTTCCACAATAAGGGGGAAAGGTTAAACCCCACCAAATAATCAAGTGCCCGACGCGCCTGTTGGGCATCGATCAGGCTTTGGGAGAGTTGGCCGGGTGAGCCAATGGCCGAAGAAACCGCATCTTTTGTTACTTCATTAAAAGCCACACGGTACACCTTTTTTGAGTTGACAAGCTTTTTCTTTTTTAACAACTCATAAATATGCCAGGAAATGGCTTCGCCTTCACGGTCGGGGTCAGTGGCCAAATAAATGGCATCGGACGTATTCTTTGCCGATTGATATATGGCGTCGATATATTTTTTATTTCGCTTAACATTTTCATACTTCATTTCAAAGGAATCCGTATCTACGGCGCCTTCCTTTGGCACAAGATCGCGGACATGCCCATAAGAGGCGATCACTTCAAAATCGTCGCCTAAATATTTGTTAATGGTTTTAGCTTTTGCCGGGGATTCTACAATTACCAGGTTTTTACTCATTTTTTCTCCAGGGTCGAGTCTGTATTATTCAAGAAACAGTGTGATAAATTATGTTTAAAAGCTATTGGGACAATTTTTCAATATTTTTAAAAATGCCCCGTTTATATTTTCAGCAGATTAGAGAATTGGTGTTTCAGGCTTACTATGGATGGGACAAATAGAAAAGCAGTTTCCGGAAACAAACGATTTCAATAATAAAATTCCCTGATCTTAAGTTATTTCAAAAGATGTAAAGTTTAAGCTTCAAAGCCGGATAGCGCAAGTTTGAAAGCATAATTTTGTACAAAAGTCTGTTAATGGGAATAATTATGGGTTTTCCACGTTATAAAAATATGTTTTAATTTCGTTTTTTGGTGATTTTATATTGCATATTAATTGATAGTTTTCGATTATTAGAACAAGGGAAAACCAAATATTTAAAACCGGGAATACATGGATATAAAAATTCGGCAGTTTTTACGCTACATAGAACTGGAACGCAGGTACTCGCCACAAACCGTAAGCAGTTATATGACAGATCTTCGGCAACTATCAGATTTTTTAACCGAGCTTGATGATGGCCGGGACATTTCCTGGAAATTTATTAAGAAAAAACATATCCGCTATTTTTTAATGGACCTACAGGAAAAAAACATTGGCAGGCGCAGCATTGCCCACAAAGTGGCGGTGATAAAATCTTTTTTTAAGTTTCTTGAGAAAACCGGGGTTCTATCCGGCAACATCGCCGAAACCATCCACATGCCCAGATTCGAAAAAAAGCTCCCGGGCTATCTTACGGAAACTGAAATGTTGAACGTATTAAACGCCCCGGCCGGCCCATCTTTTATTGCCGTCCGTGACCGGGCAATTCTTGAACTGTTTTATTCATCGGGGTTGCGTTTAAGTGAATTGATAAATTTAAAGTTACAAAACCTGGTACTGCGGGAAGATGCATTACGTGTTATTGGAAAAGGCAAAAAAGAACGATATATGCCCATAAATAAACATGCCAGACAGCGCATATTAAATTATTTGGATATGAGGCCGAGTGTTGTAAAAAAAGGCGTTGAAGAAGTTTTTGTGCTTGCTTCCGGTAAAAAGATGTATGCTATGGCCGTACAGCGGTTGGTTAAAAAATATGTGAATTCGGTTGTGCAAATTCCCGATGCAAGCCCGCATATGCTGCGTCATTCTTATGCGACACATTTATTGAACAATGGGGCCGGTATCCGCGTTGTAAAAGACTTATTAGGACATGAAAACCTTTCTACCACTCAGGTATATACACATTTATCGGTAGAACATCTAAAATTAGTGTATAAACAGGCACACAAACGTGCCATTGAAAAAAACCTTAACCATTAAGGAGGAAGCTATGAGTTTAGCCATCACAACCCGTGGGTACAAAGCCCCGGAAAGGTTAAAGTCGTATTTAAACGATAAGATGAAACGGCTCGATCGTTTTAATGCATTGATTATGGATAGCGAGGCAATCTTATCTTATGAAAAACTCGATCAAATTGCCGAGTTTAAAATAAAAACCAAAATCAAAACGATAATTGTAAAAGAGCGAAGTGAAGATATATTCAAATCCATTGATCTGGGCATCGATAATGTAGAACACCAGGTTTCCAAGTTAAAGGGCCGGATAAAAGATCGCGAAAACAAAAAGATTGTGGATAATCTCGTAGAATAAATAATCTATAAGAGATTCGTTAAATCGATGGATCAAATATTCTCTTTAAGAAAAAAGGCGCCGGATTGGCGCCTTTTTTCTTTTAAGAAGGGTCAATCTTTAGTATATTTCCCGCCATGAAAGAATTTATTACCGTACGCGACTTATTTAAAGAAAATAAGACGTTCTTAAAGTTAAAGCTGCTTTGTTCGGAAAACGGACTAAACCGAAAAATTGTTTCCGGTGAACTGCATCGTCCCGGCCTGGCACTTTCCGGTTATGTGGACCTGTTCAGTTGGGACAGGATACAGATATTGGGCAATACAGAAATGTCCTATCTGGAAAAACTTTTTCCACCCGATTTAAAAAAATCTATCGACAGGGTGATGGAATTTGAAATTCCACTGATCCTGATCACCTCCGGAAACAAAGTCCCCCCCTATTTTTTAAAAATCGCCGCTCAACGCAATATATCTATTATTTCCAGCCCTTATAGCACGACACGTTTTACACATTTACTGGGTGATTTCCTGGCGTCCACATTTGCGCCTGTTGAATCGCTTCATGGTTCCCTTGTGGATGTATATGGCGTAGGTATCCTCTTTACCGGCCGGAGCGGTATCGGAAAAAGTGAAATTGCACTCGATCTAATTGAGCGTGGACACCGGCTCGTGGCCGATGACCTGGTTATGGTAAAGCGAAAAAGCGCAAATTTGCTGTTTGGCTATGGACGTGATCAACGCGAGCATATGATGGAAATCCGCGGTATTGGCCTAATTGATATCAAACAAATTTTCGGTATTCGTAGCATTCGTAAACAAAAAAGGGTCGAAGTTCAGGTCCGGCTTGTGGATTGGGACAAAGATATGGATTATGAACGCCTTGGGCTTGAAGAAACACATACCGAAATTGTCGGTGTTGACATCCCGCTCATTGTTCTGCCTATTAATCCGGGGAAAAATATTACTGTGATTTCAGAAACAATCGCCCTAAATCATTTGCTGAAGACCTATGGTTATCATGGGGCCCGGGAGTTTAATACGCGTCTTAGAACAAAAATGAAAAGAAGCAAAGACAGTCCTTTAGCCGATGATTTGGGTTATGTAGAATGGGAATAAGTTAATGCATACGGTGATCATTACCCATGGAAATTTGGCCAGGGAACTTTTGGATACGGCCAATAAACTCTTGCCCCAACCGCTACGTGCCGATATCTATTCCAACCAAACCCTGCAAATTGATGATATTGTAAATGACGTTTTAGTAAATTATAAGCGGCAGGAAAATAAAGCCCTTTTTGTGTTTACCGATTTTAGGGGCGGCAGTTGTTGGCAGGCCGCATACCGGATAAAGCACGAAGTGGCGTCCACCACAATAATAAGCGGCATAAACATTCCGATGCTGATTTCATTTGGCGCAAACAAGGATTCTTTACAGGGCGAGGCGCTGATCCAAAAAATAACAGAAGATGCAATTAAATCCATACAGATATTTTAAGCTATGATCCAATTGATTCGAATTGATGACCGTTTGATCCATGGGCAAGTTGTCATTGGGTGGGCATCCAACCTGAACAGCGAAGAAATAATTTTATGCGACAACATTGTTTGTAGGAATGAATGGGAAAAGGAGCTGTATCTTTCGTGTACTCCGGAAAATCTGAAAGCGCTTATCCTGGATGAAAACCAAACAATGGAGATCCTAAAACATCCGGAAATGCTTCAGGAAAAATCAATTGTCCTGGTAAATGGCCCCGAAGTAGTGGAACGCTTCGCAAAAGCAGGTATAAAATTACCGATAGTGAATGTAGGCGGACTGCATTTTAAGGAAGGGCGCAAAAACTTTTTGCCCTATTTGTACCTGTCCGATGAAGAGATCAATTCCTTTAAACGCTGTATGCAGATGGGCGTGCATTTTGAATGCCTGGATGTGCCCACCGGTACCAAGATTGATTTAGCCGATGTGATTGGCTAAGTGTTTTTTATGGTGATATTTGTTCCTGTTGTTGTCCTTGTGCCGACTATTTTTATCAATCCGTCATAAAACAGGGACATGAAATTAGTAACTTGTTGAAAATATTTTATCTAAAAGGGTAACGGTTCAGCTGTGTCAAAAGTTTATTCGAATCAATGATAATTATAGATAAATAACTGCAAAGACGTGAAGGCGCAAAGAAAATAATAAAAAAACTTAGCGTTTTAGCGACTTGGCGGTAAAAAAAGAAATCTAAAAAGTTGGCGACAAATATTGAAGTCATAATTTAGAACGCAAGGCGTAATTGAGCTGAATAGTAACCTAAAAGGTGTGGAATGAACCCTTTAAAATCAACAAAATTTAAAGTTGGCATAAGTGTTATACTGGCAACGGTTATCCTTGTTTGGGGAATTATCTGGGGCAAGGGTTACAAAATTGAACCGGATAAATATCAGGTTCAAGTTGCGTTCGAAAACGCCGGGGGGATGATGCCCGGTGATCCGGTGACAGTGAACGGGGTCAAGGCAGGTGTGGTGCGCCAGGTGATAAGCAAAGGCCGTGTGGCTTTATGTACCCTGGCCATCAGTGATCATATACAATTGTATGAAGACGCAAGTTTTACAATTGTAAGCGCCGAACTTCTTGCCGGTATGCGTGTTGAAATCCATCCCGGGCATTCGATGATAAAAATGAATATGGCCCGGCAGCCATTCCAGGGTATTTATGGAGGCCGGATTGTTGATGTGGGTTTGGCCATCGGCAAGCTGTCCGAAAATATGTCGGCCTTAACCTTCCATCTTGATACGACAATTACCCTGATAAACCATTTTTTGGCCGGTGGGGAATTTCAGAAGGAATTGCTGGCAACCATTAAAAACACCAATGCCGTTACACATAAATTTGACCGTATGTTGGACAGCAACGGTCCTTCGATCGGCAAAGCCATTAGCGAACTGCAGCATGGCGCGCATAATTTAAATGGGATAATTGATAGCAATAAGGCAGCAATCGGTGTCTCGATCCATAATATTGTACGGGTCAGTGCACGTCTGGATACGGTGTCATCCTCGCTGAATGGCCTGTTGCTAAAGATGCAGGATAAAAAGGGTTCCCTGGGGCGGATGCTAAACGACTCTACATTTTATAAAAACCTGAACCTTACCATCGGGCGCTTGGATTCCCTTGCTAAAAAAATCAAAGATGATGGTCTGGATATCGATTTATTTTAAACGGTACTGTTTTTTCAGAATGACAAGTTTTGTGCAAACTTGTTATTCTGACCAAATCGAGCTGGTTTTTGGGGTAGCTTCGGCTAAAACTTAAGTTTTATCATAAATCATCCAAAGATAATTTAAGCATGTGTTTCATAAAGCTTGATACTGTTTCGTCCTACTTATCTGGGTTTAATCGATGGTTAATAATTTCTATCACACAATGGATTCTTATCCCCGGGCCTTTTTTGACAAAGTGTCGATGGGGACGTCAGCTTATTTTGCCGTAAGTTTTTTGGCTAAATTAGTTGGCAACAGACAGCTGGCCATGGCAAATAAATTTGATACGAAAACCTGGGCCGCAAGGTCAATGGATATTTTTAGATTGATTGAAAGCTGTGGCGGCAGGTTTAACATAGAAGGGCTCGACAATATTTCCAAAACCACCGGGCCGGTTGTTTTTATAAGCAATCATATGAGCATGCTTGAAACAATGGTTTTCCCCGGATTAATCGCCTCTAAACGTGAAGTGACCTTTGTTGTAAAACAAGGTCTTGTTGCCCACCCATTGTTCGGGCCTGTGATGCGGGCCCGCAATCCTATAACAGTTGAACGCCATGACCCCATCGCTGATTTTAAAAAAGTGATGGCCCTTGGTGTTGAAAATTTAAAGAAGAACGTCTCCGTGGTGGTTTTCCCGCAAAGTAAACGGCTTGTGGAATTCGATCCAAAAAACTTTAATACGCTGGGTATTAAGCTGGCAAAAAAGGCCGGGGTGCATGTTGTGCCTGTGGCTATTAAAACCGATTTTTGGAAAAACGGCAAGTGGTTCAAAGACATCGGTCATCTGGATCGAAAGCTCCCGATTTATATGCATTTTGGCGCCCCGTTTAAAATTGAGGGCCCGGGTAAAAAAGAGCACCAAATGGTAATTGATTTTATTGACGGCCACCTGAACAAGTGGGGCCGTTTGTAACGGAACATTTCTTTCTGCCGTATTTTAAATATTTGAAACAGGTAAAATACAACAATATCTTTTTGAGATAATATCTGCGTATTGCGTTCTGTTTTTATGACGGTCCGCGCCGTCCCGGCTGATAGATTCTCTTTTTATATAATTTTTCAGTTCAACTGATATAAATTACCGTAACGGGTTGCACTGAAGAATTTGAAATGAGAACTGGGAATTAATTTTGTTTTTCATGCGTTATTATTGTTTGGTAACATTTCAGATAAAGCTATGAATAATATGATCAATGAAAACAATCTGACCCTGGTATTACGGGGTATATCATCCGGTGAGAAGAAAAACCCAAATGCTCTGATCTCCAGGGTTTATTCTGAGTTAAAGGAAATAGCCCGGCGTCAACTTTATGGAGAACGGGCCAATCACACCCTAAACCCTACCGCCCTTGCCAATGAGGCCTATCTTAAACTTATCGATCAACAAAAGGCGAATTATAAGGATCGCCAGCATTTCTTTGCCCTGGCAGCGGGTGTAATGCGCAGGATACTTATCGATTATGCACGTGCCAGGAAAGCACAAAAGCGTGGCGGCGAAGCCGTGATGTTAACTTTCGTGGAAGAGAATATTCAAAAGCAGATGCCTTCTGCAATTATATTGGACCTTGATGAACTCCTGCAACAACTATCCGGTAGAAGCAAACGCCAGGCGTCTATAATAGAGTACTGGTTTTTTGCAGGTATGAAACATAATGAAATAGCGGAAATGTTAAATGTTTCTGTGCCCACGGTGCGTCGGGAATGGCGTCTTGCCCGGGCCTGGTTAAGCAGGGAGCTGAAAGAACTGAAGGATTAAACATAAAGTGAAATCACTGATGGATGTAAAACGCTGGAAACTGGTAGAACGTTTATTCGATACCGCCCTTACTCTAAACGCACAAGATCGGCATGCTTATTTAGAAGATGCCTGCTCCGGTGATACTGAGCTAATACAGGAGGTATTGTCCCTCATTGCTGCGGACGAAGATATCCCCAATGTACTTAAATCATCTCTTTTAGATGCAACCGATTGGTCCGGGCATATTGGGAAAAAGTTTGGCGTTTACCGAATCGAATCTCCGATTGCTCATGGGGGCATGGGAGATGTTTTTTTAGCTTCCCGCGATGATGGGGCCTTCCAAAAAAAAGTTGCCATAAAAATTATACATGTCGGATTACAATCATCGGAATTTATAAAACGCTTCCATCAGGAAAGACAAATACTGGCGGGGCTGAATCATCCAAATATTGCCCGTCTGCTTGACGGAGGATTGAGCGATGACGGTCTTCAGTATTTGGTGATGGAGTACATCGATGGCCTTTCCCTTGATAAATTTTTGGATAAAGAAAACCCGGATTTGCCGACCCGCCTGGATTTGTTCGGGCAAATATGTGATGCCGTTGGTTATGCGCACCGTCATCTTGTCGTTCATCGGGATTTAAAACCGGACAATATATTTATAAATAGTGATCGACGGATTGTTCTTCTTGACTTTGGGATAGCCAAGGTTTTTAGTGCAGATGATGATCCTGTGGGATTCCAAACGATGGTTCAGTCTGGGCCCGCCCCTTTCACCCCGCAGTATGCCTCGCCAGAGCAAATTGAAGGTGGGGAGATCACCACGGCATCTGACATTTATTCGCTCGGTGTTATCTTCTATCAAATGCTTTCCGGTAGATTGCCTTATAAAATAAATCCTGCAGAGCCGCTGCAAACGTTGCAAATCCTTAAAGATGAAATTCCTATACGACCAAGCATCGCTGCCCGACAAAAGGCCGTTTCAAATTCAAAACAATCATCGAAGCCCCCTTATCCTGCCGAAGAAATAAAAGGTGACCTGGATACAATCTGTCTAAAAGCACTGAAAAAAGAAGCCACTTTGCGTTATGGAACCATTGATGAATTTAAAACGGATATAAACCGATACCTCAATGGTTTACCGGTATCTGCCGCAGATGATGTTTTTACCTACCGGATATTCAAATTTTACCAGCGGCACAAGGTAGCAGTAACCATAAGTTTTGTTTTTAGCCTGATGTTGATCGGTGTTGTTGGGTTTTATACCTGGCAATTGAAGCAGGAAGTAAGGAAATCCCAAATAGAAATGCATAAATCCGTTCAGGTGGCACAATTCTTAAAAGATATGTTTGACGCCGCCGGGCCACAAAGTTCAAAAGGCAAGGATGCCACCGCCCGGGATTTATTGGAAACAGGGGCCATTAAAATTGAAAAGGGGTTGTTCGACCAGCCGGAAGTTCAGGCGGAAATGTATGGACTTATCGGTGATGTATACAGGCGGATCGGCGTTTATGAAAAAGCAGAACAAATGGATAATAAAGCCCTGGAGAGAAATATTACCCTGTATGGCGCTCAAAGTGAAGTTGTTGCCCGCAGTTATTATGCCCTTGCAGCTTTAAATGAAGAGAGAATGGATATTGAAAAGGCCGAAAAATATTATTTTCTTGCTACATCTTTACTCCCCGGGGTAAAAAAACAACCAGGGTTGTTTCTTGCAGATATTTTACTCGGAAAAGCGAATTTAGCCTACCAGGATGGCGATTTTATCAGATCGGATTCACTTTATACGCTTTCTTATAATCAGTATCTGAAAGCTGAAGGCGATATCTCCACAAATATTGCTGTTACTTTGAATGGACGCGCTGATAATGCACGGCGCTTAGGCAACTACAAGCAAGCCGAAGAATTGTACCTGAAAAGTCTTAAGATGCGAAAAGAGCTACTTGGCGCCGATCATGCCGATGTTGCACACACACTCAACCATATTGCCCGCCTGTATTCAAGCATGGGCCGTTATAATGAGGCGGAGGTATATGCCCGTGAAGGCCTGGCCGTGCGGATGGGAATTTATGGTGAAAATCATGCTGAAACCGGGGCCAGCATGGCCAACCTTGCGAATATCTTAAAAGAGAGTGGCCGTTTGGACGAGTCGGAAAAATATTACAGGAAGGCCATATCCATACTAAGGAACGTGTTTGGCGAAAACCATATTTATGTAGCCGCAACGCTTAGCAGCCTTGCGGCTACATTATACCAGCAAGGCAAGATAGATACCGCCGCCCGGTTCTTTAGGCAAAGTATTAAAATAAACAATGTTGTTCTCCCCGAAGATCATAATAGACGCTCCCATGCGCTTCTTGGCCTTGGCAGGCTGCTGTCCGAAAACGGCAAACCGGAGAAAGCCTTTCCTCTTCTACAAAAAGCATATAGTCTTCGTGTTAAGACCTTTGGCGACAATAACAAGAGTAGCGCGCAGGCAGGAAATGTACTCGGTGCATGTCTTGTAAGGCTGAAACGATACAATGCGGCCAGCGAAGTACTGGCTAAAAGTCTTGATGTGTTTAAAAGGGGAAAGAGCAAAAATGAGTTGGATGAGACGAGGGCAATTATAAAAGTGATACCTAAGAGGTTTCGCAATTTTGATAAATAAAGATAGAAAAGCTAAATTTTTATAAAATAAAAAACCGGCAGGGAATAACCCCGACCGGTATTTTTTAATAGCGTTTCAAATTATCGGGCAGCAATTGTGTAAACGAGCTTTGTGCTGCATTTACTGTCTCCCGGATTTAATACAATGGTTTTGGTACCATTGCCAAGATTGCTCCAGACATCGTTTCTATAGTCATGGCGGATGCTCCCCGATTTTTTGTTCATCCGGCTGTCGCCATAGGTTTTGCCAGAAATATTCTTGTCCCACTCCTTACAGATAAATTTTATGGTAAAATGGTTACCTTCAACCAGATTTGCCTTAAATGAATAATTCCAACTCAATTTTATTGCGTCCCCACTGCCGGCCGTGATATTTGCCTGATGAAACTTTTTGTTTCCAGCGGATACCTCGACCCAAATCTCAAATTCCCCTTTGCCGGAAACCCCGTCACAATCCTTAATGGCGGTAAAGCTATTAATTGTCAGGTCAAAAATATCTGCTGTTTTTTTTGCGCTGCAGATAGTAGCGGTGTAATCGGTGGTATATCCCAACTTCGCCAGGGAGTGATCCTTTAAATAACGAACGGTATATGAAATGGGTACACCCGGGTTAGAACGCGAGTACACGGCATTCTCACCCTTAATGATGCTCTCCAAATCGCCGGCATTTCGGGCGCTTACGGCCTGCGATGCCACAGCAGCATTGCCACCAAGGGTGACAACCTCAATTGTGGATTTTTGCAGAATTGACTTATATCGGGCCTCGAGTGTTAGATCCACGGAATATCCGGCAGCATAGCGGAAGGCGCTTTCCAATTCCGCCGATGTTACCGATTGGGCCGTTTCCATGCGGAACATTATAATTCTGCCGTAAACCACTGAACTGATATAGGCCGGCGGGACCGTAGCATCCAAAACGGCGCTTACCTGTTCCACGGTGACCGATGGATCGAAAACCGCACTGGGGCTTTCGGGCGTATCCATGTCGATCGAGTAAAAAGCCTGTTTGTAAACGGCCATAATCACTTTTTTTGTTTCGTTGCTGGTGTAACTGAATTGCGCGCTCACATCGGTCGTGGCCCAGGCAACGTTCAGCCCCACATCTAAGGCCATTTGCTGTGAGGAATACGAAGTGGCCAACCGGTAGGATGAACTCGACGGATTCACATAGCCATCCTGGTAGGCATTGGCATTCCACCATTCGAGGGATGAATCCACCGCCGCCTGGACCCCGGAATTTGTTGGGGCGCTTACTGTTCGTGTGCCGGCCTCACCCATGCCGGGTAAATCTATGGTAAGTTTCATCGGGGCTCGTGGGAGGGAGATGGGTTCCGGTAAACCATCCATAAGACTGCTATTGCCCTTGACCAGTGCGCCTGGCCAAATGATTCCTGCCAATGGACGCAAAACAGCAATATTGTCAAAATTCTGCTTTAAGTTATAGGTGGTACGGACACATGTTACCTGTTCGGTCTCTTTGTTATCCGTTGTGGTGTCCGCTGTTAACGTGGACCTGTTTTGGGAATCACTCCCGGTTTCCTGCACATTAAGCAGGGCATCCGGGCTATATTCCAGAGTATTTATGTAGCTGTCGATATTGGTTTTATTAGCCGATTGCCCATTTCCAAGCGGGCTATCTTCCTTGCAACCAATTAAGAGTGATAAAAATAAAACGGGGATTATAAATCGCATAAACATGGTTCCTCCTGTGATAAATATTTGGCTTCTATTCCTATAAGCGTAAAAGCGGAGGAAAAGCGATCATTGAGTTGAATGTTTTATCAAATCTGTAGTGGAAGCGAGGTCATAAATGACGCAGAAGGATAATTTTATCTAAGCCTGCTGTTTACATTTATATAGAAAATCGAAAAAAAACGAAATATATCTTGCATTATGTAAAAACCCTTCGTACGTTTAGCCTTTAATTATCTGTACATGCTTTATATGTTTTTGGTGGCAAGAATATTTTGATTTGATAATAAATATATAATTTCGTTGAGGATGGAGAAGAAAAAAACCATTCGATGCGATTTTTTTTTGCCCCAGGCAGCAAGATGTACGCGAGACAAATTTTTTTTTAGAGGTAACTGTTATGGAAATAGGAACAGTCAAGTGGTTCAACAACACTAAAGGTTATGGTTTTATCAGTAGAGAAGAAGGCGATGACGTCTTTGTTCACTACAATTCAATTGATGGTAATGGATTCCGTTCGCTTGAAGAAGGCGATAAAGTTGAATTTGAAATTGGTGAGGGCCCCAAAGGTTTACAAGCCAATAATGTAAAAAAAGTTACTGAGTAAGTTGTTTTAAAAGCCCGGTTATCTGCCGGGCTTTTTTTATCCCCCCCCACATGTTGTGCCCAAAATATATCCCTTCTTTAACTGTTTTCATTCAACACCAATTGAATTTCCATTTTTTAGTCAGTTCAAATTTATAGTGGTTCCAATGGATAGGTTTGTCGATAATCCATAGGTAGATTTATTTTATAAGCGGATCACTTTCGATGTTTATTGCTTTTAGGGAAAGAACGATATCGATAAAAAAGAGTACCATGGATACAACAATCGAAAAAATGGACACACTGAACAAACCATACCCCAGCCAAAGCAAATCTATTTGGTAAACCATTAAAATTGCCAGTAAGGGAATAATCAGACTACTGCACAATACACTAAGCGCCATTAAGGCTATCGACGCCCTCAGGTATTTATTGCGAATGGTTAAGACCCTTATTTCCGCGACTTTTTCGCTTTGCCTTTTCTTCCCATGACTATCCAAATCGCCAATAAGGATGCGGGTGCGGTCAATTGTGCGCCCAAGCCGATTGGTTATGGTGAGCAGTAGCAAACCCACACCGGATATCAGGGCCACCGGTGTAATGCTTACCTGCAGGAAATGAATAAAATTTGATTCCATATTCAAGTCTGTTTTGATGGATTAAAAATCTTTTTTTAGTGTTTTACGGATCATCAGTCCGGCGGGAACAATAACCCATAAGGACAGCACCCCCAGGGAAATGGCCATCCCCAGACCTGTTCCAAAAAATTTACGGAAAACGGCCCCTGTATAACCCAGCAATGCAGATATGTCCAGTTTCAGCAGAATTAGTATCCGTGACAAATCAATGGGGTTAAACATGGTCATGCCCAGGGCAAATTTATCCAGTGGATAATCATTAAAATAAACCATCAAAAGCAAAAACATACCATCATATACCACGGCCAACAAAAGCCACATAATGATTGAAACGCCGAAGCCCTTAATTTTATCATTGAAGGTCAGGGCAATGCCAAAGGCCAGTGCAACAAAAATGAAAGTTAAAAACCCGCCGATCATCAATAAAGTTGCAAAATCCCATATTGCAGAGGAACCAAAAATACCATAAACAATAAAGGGGACGCCAAGGCCCATGATAAGGCTTAAAGCCAGCGAAAGGGACAGGCCAAGATATTGTCCCAAAAAGATATCCCTGCGCCTTATGGGCTGCGCCAACAACAACTCTGTAAATTCGCGGGAATTATAAAAATACATGACGCCAAAAACAGTGCCGATAAGCGGCGTTAAAACAATTATGATATTTAAAAGCGTAATAACCGCTTTGGTAGTGTCGTTGTTTAAAAAAAACAGCACAAAGCCAAGCATAAGATAGAATGAAAAATAAACATAGCTCCAACGGCTGCGCACTAAATCGAAAAAACTATATTGTAATATTTTAAACATGGTTTTCTTTCAGGATTTCCGCAATGGCATATTCCAAATTTGTTTGATTGGTTTGTTGTTTCAATTGCCCCACGGTTCCGTTAAAATAGATTTTTCCCTCGAGCAGAAAGAAAACGCGATCGGAAAGTTCTTCCACAAGGTTCATAATATGTGTGGTAATAAGGATTGTCTTCCCTTTTTCCCGTTCTTCCCGGATGAGCTGCTTTAGATATATCAGGGCCACGGGATCGAGACCGGTAGTAGGTTCGTCCAGGATAATTAAAGGTGAGTCAAACATAAAAGTGAGAACAATGTTTACCTTTTGTCGGGTGCCCCCGGAAAGGGTGGCCAGTTTTTTGTCAAGAAATGGCGCCAAACCCAAAAGATTGATTAAAGATTCGTCGTTGGTTGCCTGCGGACGTAAGTTCTTGATCATGTTTATAAGTTCAATAACTTTTAAGTTTTGTGGGAAATTGGCAATTTGCGGCATATAGGAAATTTTGTAGCGGTAGGCCCATTGCCCAAGTACAGATTCGTTATCGATGGAAATTTCCCCCTTCTGCGGAATTACCATCCCTAATATGCTTTTGATAAGTGTGGTTTTCCCGGAACCATTTGGGCCCAAAATGGCGACAATGCCCCCGGAATCAATATTTAGACTGAGCCCATCTAAAACATCCACGGGGCCAAAACTTTTATATAAATCAGTAATTTTAATCATCAGTTTGAACAGGTTTCATAGATGGATGGTTGTCCTTTAATTCATCAGGTGTAAATATGGGTGATACTTTTTCTGAAAAGTTGATAATATCTACAAACAGGCTGCGCAGTAAAATAATGGTTTCCGGAGTTTGGTTCACGATATAGGAAAATAACTTGACCGGACGATAGGGTACATCGCCAATATTGTTTTTATCCAGATCATAGCCGCTATATTCGCTCCAATAATTTTTATCAAAAATATTCCCGTTTATATTTCCACGATAGGCAATATCCAGGGCATTATGCATAAAGTTGTTCTGGATAATTTTAAAGCCATAACATGCGCCCAAAAAACGAATCCCCCAGCCATTGTTTTGAAAGACGTTTTTAGTAAACGATATACGGTTAGCGCCATCCGCGCTAACCCCAATGGTATTACGAAAAAAAGTGTTTTCTTTGATGTCCGCATCATTAATCTCTTTTAATAGAAGGCCGTAGGATGCGGCACCCCAATTTAGACGAAAATTATTATAACGCATGCTGATTCTTTTAGAAAACATAACGGCAACGCCGGCGCCATTGTTCTCAAATGTATTATGCTCATAACGATCATCATTAGAAAACATAAAGTGCATTCCATAGCGGATGTTATTGTGACTATAGTTGTGTTCAATAAAACTGTGCTTTACAAATTCAAAATAAAAACCATCACGCATGTGTTCTATGGTGTTCCCGAGAATATGGATTTTACTGGAATGCCAAAGGTGAATCCCATTGCCGGAACTTTGTTCTGTGGTGGCATTGCCATGAATGCGGTTGTTTTTAATTGTACCGTTTTTGGATTTTTCTATATGAAACCCAAAAAACACATTGTTCATTGTATTGTTTTCGAAATGGAAATATTTTGCATCATGAACGTGGATAGCGGCATAGTCTGTTGTATAACTTTTCCCCACGTTTTTGAAAACGATGTTATTTATGGTGACGTTATCGGCGTTTACCTCTAAAATAGTACCTTTGTTGTTGCCGTCTAAAATGGGGCTGTTGCGTCCAATAATGGTAAGCGGTTTTGAGACGATCAGGGTGTTTTCTTTATAGATGCCGGCATCTATAAAGATGGTGTCGCCAATGCTGGCAGCCTTTATAGCAGATTTTAAAGATGTATATCCAGATGACGAAGGGGAAACGGTGAGTGTGGCTCCATGGCCATTTGTAACCAGAAAGCCGATCAAAATAAATAGTTTAAAATAATTATGTTTCATCTTCGGCTTATTGCTCAAAAAAGGAAGCATGAAAACTAACCCATGCTTCCTTTGCAAACAAATATATCTCTTCAATATTTTTCGCTTAGTTGTTTCCAGGTGAGAATAGTGCCACCCTTTTCACTTTGAGTCTTTACGGCGTCGGTTTTTTGATGGAAAGCGCTTAAATTGGCGCCCATCGGACTGGGGATGTTTTCACTAACTAAATAGCTCGCCCGCGCAGCGTCTATCAAAGAGCCGGGGTCTGCAAAATCCGCAACGACAAGCAGGGCTTCTTTTGTGTCATGGTTTTTTAGATCATGCATCATACATTCGATTGAATCATATTTAAAGGCCTTGCCTTTAGCCGTTACCAATTGTGCGGCATGTTGTTTATCGACAATTGTCATTTTACAAAAAGAACAAGCATCAGAGCCATATTCAATCGGCTGGGCCTCTATTTGGCAAGAGACTAAAAGCGCAAATACAGGGATTGATAAAAGCAAAACACGTAACTTCATAACATATTGTCCTTTAATTTTCTTTTCTGCCCGTAATAAATGCCCAAACAGACAGGAGAACCCCGAGCGTCATAAGATATGTGCCGGATGCCGGGAAGGAATGCACCGTAAAATTCAACAATTTTTTTGTGCCAAAAACAGGTGGCTCGTAGGCCATGGGGTTTCCTGCTTTATCAACAAATTTTAATATGGCGTTGGGGTTTAAGTGATGTCCATACTCATACAACCAGGAATAAAAGTCATAAATTCCCGCTGTACCAAGAATGATCATAACAATGCCCCAAATTAGATATACTTTGGGTTTTCCGGTTAAGCCGGCCAATACGCCCAACAGTGCCATTACAAAAACCACAATTGGAAAGATTTGAAATTCGGGCAGGGCTTTCGGTAAGTGTTTCATACCAATATAATGATTGAGTAAATCAATGTTCTTTACATCATTTGGGCTGTTGCCATCGGCCAAATTGGAAATATAAATATCCAGGCCCAGCGGATCAGGATATTGTGGCGCTTCCAATGTAATATTCCACAAGGGCAAAACATATAGTGTCAGCAGTAACAATGCGCCAAAGATCATATATAGTTTAGATTTTTTCATAATCTGCATCCAATTAAAAAGCGGGTATCTAATAATAAATACCCGCTTTGTTGATTAACTTATCGGTTCGTTTTATTCGTCATCAAGCGACCAGGTCATCTTGATATTGGAATTTGCGGGCGATACCCGCACATATCCCTGCATTTCCTGGTGAAGGGCGGAACAAAAATCCGTACAATAGAACGGCCATACACCTACTTCTTTAGGCTCCCAAATGATGGTGCGCGTTTGCCCGGGCATTACCAAAAGTTCGGAGTTGCGCATGCCAATCATGGCAAAACCATGTGGCACATCATAATCTTGTTCAATATTTGTAATATGAAAATGGACCTTGTCGCCAACCCTAACCCCTTCGATGTTGTCCGGCGCAAAGTGACTGCGGATCATTGTTAAATAAACATGGACGTCTTTGCCCTTACGGACAACTTTTGTCGCATCTTCGCTTTTGACGGCATGTGGGTTGTTGTTTTCTTCAAGTTTATAAAACTTTTTGGAGTTTTTTGCAACTAAATCAGCTGGGATACCGGCTGCATAATGTGGCTCGCCCATGGTTGGGAAATCCAGTAATAAACGCATCTTCTCGCCACTGATATCAAAAAGTTGCGCAGATTGACAAACTTCCGGGCCGGTGGGCAAAAAGCGGTCTTTGGTAATTTTATTTAAGGCAACGAGATATTTTCCAAATGGTTTACGTGAATTTCCCCCCGGGATCATCAAGTGGCCAATGGAATAATAAACGGGTTTCCGATCTACGACTTCCCAGGTCCCCAGCTTCCATTTTACGACTTCCGAAGAAATAAAAAATGAGGTGTAGGCATTTCCCTTGTCATCAAACTCTGTATGCAACGGGCCAAGACCTGGTTGTTGAACGGTACCGGCCAATGTGGCTTCAAATTGTAAAATTGGAATACCGTAAGCTTCACCGTCAAATTTTTTCTCATCAATCGCTTTTAACATTTTGCTAAAGGAATGGATTGTCATGGTGGCCGAAAGCTTGCCGCTACCAACGATATATTCGCCCGAGGGGTCAACATCACAGCCGTGAGGCGACTTAGGCGTAGGCATTAAATATACCAAACCGGGCAACTTTGAAGCATCCAATACTTTTACAGATTTTTCCATGGTAGATGTTGCCAATTGGGTGTCTTCATTATAGATGTTGTGCGCATATTTTGCCGGCATGGTTTTAAATTTGCCGGCTTTTACAAACTCTTCGGCCTTTTTCCAGTTTATAGCTGCAATATAATCCTTGTCATTCTGGGATGCATTTACTTCTAACAAGGAGTGGGCCTCTTCTGTGTTATAGGTCGAAAAGAAAAACCAGCCATGCGATTTTCCACGTCCCGGATGGGAAAGGTCATAGTCAAAGCCCGGCATAAGGATTTGGAAAGCGATTTCCATTTGACCGGTTTTGGGGTCAACTTTTAGAAATGATAATGCCGCTTTGAAATTTCCTTTATAATCCTTAATAGACATATCGCGCTGTGGAATTGGAACGGAAAAACGCGTGCCGGCCACTACATATTCTGTGTTTTCGGTAACAAAGGAAGAGCTGTGGTTACCCGCGCTATTTGGGATTTCAATAATCTCTTCGGTTTCAAATGTTTCCAGGCTTATGCGCGCAATACGCGGCGTATTATTGGCATTGATGAAAACCCAACGTCCGTCAAGAACGCCGTTGGTTTGGGAGATATCCGGATGGTGCGAATCGTCCCAGGGAATAAATCCATGCGATGTTTGCAGCATGGGTTTTGTTTCTTCGCTAAAACCCCAGGCATTTTCGGCGTCTACTGAAAAAACAGGGATTGTTTTAAATAAACGGGCCGATGGCAGTCCATATACCATAAGCTGTCCGCTAAACCCACCGGAAATAAATGCATAATGTGAATCATATTTACCTGGCGCCACAAAAACCTCTTCGGCGGTACTTTTGGAAATGGCCCCGCTTTTACCACCGGAATTGCAGGCGAAAAAAGCAAAGGACATACTAATCATCAATAGTGATAGTATAAATTTGTTTAAGTGTCTCATTTTGTATTCCTTTATATGGATAAAACTATTTTATTTTTTTTTAGGTAGAAGCACTTTATCAATCAAATGAACCACACCGTTCGACGCATCGACGGTGGCCAGTATTTTTGCACCGCCAATATATATATCGTCACCTTTTCTGGAGATTGGAATATATTCGCCCGTTGCCATGTAAATTTTACGACCGTCTTTAAGCAAGTGTCCTTTGTAGGTGCTTGGCGCGGCATGGTTGATCAGGATATTGGCCAGTTTTGCTTTGTTCTCGGGCTTTAGCAACTCTTCCACCGTACCTTTTGGCAGGGCGTCAAATGCTGAATTGACCGGGGCAAAAACCGTTAATGGGCCAGCGTTTACAAGCACGTGTTCAATTTGTGCCGCTTTAACGGCCGCTACGAGCGTTGATAGATCCTTTGTGGCCTCGGCAAGCTGTAAAATGTTTTTTGCCGATTCGTTATCGACAACCGACGCCTGGCCCTTCGGTGTGTTTTGTTCAAAATTCTCGCTGGCTGCAGCCGGTTTTTGATCTCCGGAACTGCATGCGCTAAGAAAGAACGACAAAGCGATTAGAGCTATGGTTATTAGCCTCATAGTATGGCCTCCTGAATATGATTGGGGTTATTACTTAGATATAAGACAATTATATCTTTTTCAATTTTCTATAATATAAGAAATAAATCACATAAGTAAATAAAAAAAGCAGACATAAATATTTATATCTGCTTTTTTTTTACAGTTGTATTATTTTTTGGAACTACGAAAGACCGGTACAGCGGGAATATTTTTTTCGTGTCCTTCTTTACTAATGGCACGAAAATATTCCAGAACCTCACGGGCCTGGTCAATGGTAAGATGCATATTGGTCATCGGGGAAAGATATTCAGCCAATAATTTTTTTGCCATGGGTTCTTTTTTTACCATTTCATCCGGATTTAGAATCATATTCATGATATATTCTGGTGAACGGCGGTCGGCAACATAGCGTTGAGCCGGACCAACAAGCCGCTTATCTAAACGATGGCATGGGGCGCATTTACTTTTAAATGTAGCTTCACCGGCTTTTACTTTTGCGGGATCAATTTCCCCAAGCGTCATTTTTTCTTTGATTGGTCCTATTCCGTTTTCTTCTTCAAAAGCCGTAAGCCCACTCACGGAAGGTTTTTGGGCGGTATTGTCCGCGGTTTTTTTATCGCCGCCGCAAGACATTAAGCCAAAACTTATCATGAGTATGAGCAGGGTTATAATCTTGTTCACATTTATCTCCTGTTTGTTGTTGTCAAAGTGTTTGTTTATGAAATGAAATATAATGAATATTTAAAGTGAATGTAAATTTAATTCGTACCAAAAAGTCTTTTATTTAACTATTATCTCTGTCGATGATTTTAAACTGTTGCCATCAAGCATTATACGATACTTATTCCACCGTTACACTTTTTGCCAGGTTACGGGGCTGGTCCACATCACAACCGCGCAACACTGCCACATGGTAAGAAAGCAATTGTAACGGTATTACCGATAACAGCGGGGTCAGCGCCTTCAATGTTTCCGGGATATAAATCACATGGTCCGCATATTCCTGGATGGTTTCATCACCTTGATTGGCAATACAAATAATTCGTCCGCCACGCGCTTTTACTTCTTCAATATTACTGATCACCTTATCATAAATCACATCCTTAGTGGCCAAAAACACCACCGGCATATCTTTATCGATCAGGGCGATGGGTCCGTGTTTCATTTCTGCCGCAGGATATCCCTCGGCATGGATGTAAGAAATTTCTTTTAGCTTTAGCGCGCCTTCCAGGGCCACAGGGAAGTTGTATCCGCGCCCGAGATAGAGAAAGTTACGTTCGTTTTTATAACCGCGTGCAAAATCACGTATATAATCATTTTGGTTGAGGATCATTTGTACTTTTTCCGGGATACGCAACAGTTCTTCAACCATTTGCTTACCAAGCTCGGATGACATGTTTTTTCTACGTGCAATCATGATAGTTAGTAGAGTGAGTGCGGTTACCTGGGAAGTGAAAGCCTTTGTACTTGCCACACCAATTTCGGGCCCGGCATGGATATAAACCCCGGCGTCGGTCTCGCGTGCGATGGTTGAGCCAACGGCATTTACAACGCCAAGAACGAGGGCGCCTTTTCGTTTTCCTTCACGCAGGGCTGCCAAGGTATCGGCTGTTTCGCCGGACTGTGAAATTGCAATAACGACGTCATTTTCATCAACAATAGGGTTGCGGTAACGAAATTCCGATGCATATTCCACCTCAACAGGAATACGACAGAACTCTTCAATAAGATATTCAGCGATTAATCCGGCGTGCCAAGAAGTACCAGATGCGAGAAAGACTATTTTATGGGCATTCACCAGTCGGTCAGCAACCTTCTCAAGTCCGCCAAGTTTTACAATACCTTCTTCTTTTATAATACGTCCTCGCATGGCATCCATAATCGTGCGGGGCTGCTCATAAATTTCTTTGAGCATAAAGTGGTCATAACCGCCCTTTTCGATCGCTTCAAGTTCTATAGTTACGCGTTCAACGGTTTTCTTTGTCTTTTTGTTCTCAAGGGTTTTTGTTGTTATGCCTTTGGGGGTTATTATGGCCATTTCATAGTCGTCAAGGTAAAATACGTCACGCGTGTGCGGGACAAGCGGCGTTACATCGGATGCGACAAAATATTCGTCCTTTCCGACCCCGATCACAATGGGGCTTCCCTTGCGTGCGATAAACATCTTATCCGGTTCATAATTACTTAGCACGGCAATGCCGTACGTACCAACTACTTCATGCAGTGCTTGTCGTATGGCACTTTCCATGTCGTCTTTATAAAATTCTTCTATAAGATGAGCGAGAATTTCTGTATCGGTCTCGGTTTCAAATTTATGTCCTTTTTTGCTAAGGACTTTTTTAAGCGATGCATAATTTTCAATAATGCCATTATGAATTAAAACAATGTTCCCAGTTCCATCGTGGTGCGGGTGTGCATTTATCTGGGTAGGTTCGCCATGCGTTGCCCAACGGGTATGGCCGATGCCGACATGTCCGGGCAAGGGGTGTTTCTCAAGAGCGGTTTCAAGATTATGGATTTTACCGACTTCTTTAACCGTATCAATACCCTTGCCGTTCATAATGGCAATACCGGATGAATCGTATCCCCGATACTCCAGGCGTTTTAAGCCATTTAATAAAATTGCTTCGGCTTCCTGTTTGCCGAAATAACCTACAATACCACACATATTAAAACTCCGTTTTTATTCCCATTCAATTGTAGCCGGTGGCTTGGAACTTATATCATACACCACGCGGTTTATTCCATTAACTTCATTTATAATCCGGTTTGATATCCGCGCCAATATCTCCATGGGCATTGGATACCAATCGGCGGTCATACCGTCAACGCTATTAACCGCCCGCAAGGCAATAACCGATTCGTAAGTTCGCTCATCACCCATCACCCCCACGGTGTTGACCGGGATATAAACGGCAAAAGCCTGCCAAATTTTATCGTACTGGCCGGTTCTATGCAGCTCGTCCATAAAAATATCATCGGCCTGTTGTAGTGTCTCCACCCGCGCTTTGGTTATTTCGCCTAAAATGCGTACAGCCAGGCCGGGTCCGGGAAAAGGGTGGCGTCCGATGATGTTCTCCGGTATCCCAAGTTCCCTGCCAACAGAACGGACTTCATCCTTAAATAATTCCCGCAAGGGTTCCAAAAGCTTAAAACCCATTTTCTCCGGCAGACCACCCACATTGTGATGGGACTTTATAGTTGCCGAAGGCCCCTTAAAGGAAATGCTTTCAATAACATCGGGATAAAGCGTACCCTGGGCCAAAAAGTCAAAACTGCCCAACTTTGCGGATTCCTTTTCAAAGACCCGTATAAATAGGGCGCCGATAATTTTACGTTTCTTTTCGGGATCACTTATATGATCGAGCTGTTGCAGAAAATCTTTACCGCTATCAATACTTGAAAGACGGATGTTAAAGCTATCCCGGAAGGTATTTTCGACCTCCCGGGCTTCGTTTAAACGCAACAGGCCGGTATTAATAAACATACAATGTAGTTGATCTCCGATGGCCCTATGGATCAATACCGCGGCAACACTGGAATCAACCCCGCCGCTAAGCCCGCACAGCACCTGTCTATTGCCAACGGTCTCCCGGATGGTACGGATGCTTTCATCGATAAATGATTTGGGCGACCAGTCTGCCTGACAGCGGCAAATATTAAACAAAAAATTGTTTAATAGATCGTGTCCATAGTCACTATGAACCACCTCCGGATGAAATTGAATCCCATATAATGGTTTTTCCCGGTGTTCAACCGCTGCAAAGGGGGCATTTTCGGTAACGGCAACTGCCTTAAAATTTAAAGGCATATCCAATACTTTATCGCCATGGCTCATCCAAACATTACTGTCTGTCGGGATATTTTTAAAAAGAAGTGAATCTTCTTTTATATGAACCGATGCCCGGCCATATTCTTTTTTTATAGCCGGGGCTATACTTCCCCCGAGCAAATGTCCCATAAGTTGAAGCCCATAGCAAATACCGAGGACCGGCAGGGAACCGTCCAATATGGCAGGGTCAATCATCGGCGCATTGCTGTCATTTACCGAAGACGGCCCCCCGGAAAGAATGATGCCTTTTAGGTTGGGTATCTTGTTGTTTTTTAAATCATAAGTATAGGGGTGGATTTCTGAATAAACACCGCTCTCCCTTACACGACGGGCAATAAGCTGGGTATATTGTGAACCGAAATCCAGAATGAGAATTGTTTCATGCTTCAGGGTTTGAGTTTCCATTGAACAAGGTCCTTTAAAAAGGAGTGATGGGTTAAGTCATATTGTATAGGGGTGACGGCAACATAATTATCCGAAATGGCTATGTCATCCACATCATCTTCCGTATCCAGGATCACGCGTTTTCCGGCCATCCAGTAATAAGTGCGGCCTTGTGGGTCCCGGCGTTTGTCAAATTCTTCTTCATAGCGTCCCTTTCCCTGACGGGTGGCCCGAATCCCCTTTATTTGAGCTTCGGGCACGGCAGGAACATTGACGTTTAAAATTGTTCGTTTTGGCAGGCCATTGAGCAAGACCTGGCCGGTAATATGCCTGGCCACTTTGGCAGCGTAGTCAAAATCCTTATAGGTGAAACTGGTTAAGGAGACGGCAATGGATGGGATGCCATAAATAACTCCTTCCGCGGCGGCGGAAACCGTACCCGAATATATCACATTGGTGGCGGTGTTGGAGCCGGCATTAATCCCACTGACGATAATATCCGGCATGGATTCGAGCAGGCAGCTTAAGGCAAGCTTTACACAATCCGCGGGTGTGCCGTTAACGGCAAGCCCCAAGAAACGGCCATCAAGCTCGATCTCTTTTACACGTAGCGGGTCCGAAAGGGTTATAGCGTGGCCAACAGCGCTCATTTCGCTGAGCGGGGCAACAACTTTTATCGTGCCTATTTCGCTTAGCGCTTTAACAAGCGCATGTATCCCCGGTGCATATATACCATCATCGTTTGTTACTAAAATTATAGGTTTTTTCATGGAGAATGCCGTAGTATGGGTTTGTTTTTGGATTGGCAAAAGGTAAATGATTGGCGTCAAATATCAAAAAAATTAAAACAAAAAGGCCGGCCGGTATGGATTGAAAAATACAACTTTTGCAAATGCAGGTCTCAGATAGTGGAGGAACGTGGAACAGTGCTCATAAACAATCAAACTTATTTTGATCCTTTGCTATAATTTTAGCGGATACCCCCGGGATAAGCAGGTTGTAAATGTCTGCTTATTTTAGCGGATTTTTATGAGCGTAAAACTTGAGAATACCGGAGATGCGTTCCTTCAGCTCATGACGGTGGGCGATGATATCCAAAAAGCCATGATCACGTACAAATTCGCTGCGCTGAAAACCTATGGGCAAATCCTGTCCGATCGTCTGTTTGATAACCCTTGGTCCGGCAAAACCGATCAACGCCCCGGGTTCGGCGATATTTATATCTCCTAACATGGCATAACTTGCCGTGGTCCCGCCTGTTGTCGGGTTGGTGAGTATGGAAATATAGGGAATGCCTTTCTGATCCAGACGGGCCAATTTCGAGCTGGTTTTTGCCATCTGCATCAAACTTAAAACCCCCTCGTGCATCCGTGCCCCGCCCGAGGCAGACAGAATAATCAACGGTTGGTTTTTTTTATATGCCAAATCAATTGCCCGGCCGATCTTTTCTCCCACTACCGAGCCCATACTTCCCCCCATAAAACGAAAGTCCATTAATGCGGCCACCACGCTTTGCTTGTTCAATTTGGCTGTGCCTGTAATAACTGCTTCATTAAGACCGGTTTTCTTAACCGTTCCCAGATATTTGTCTCTATAACTTTTTACATCGGTAAAATTAAGCGGGTCGGCGGAGGCAACCTTTGCATTTGTCTCTTTAAAACTGCCCTCATCAAAAAGAATTTTTATATAGGTATCACTACCGATACGGAAATGTTGGTTGCACTCCGGACAGACGTACATTTTTTGTTCCAGCTCTTTTTTATAGAGGATCGCTCCGCAACCGTCGCATTTCATCCAAAGTCCATCAGGCACATCTTTCTTCTCGACGGGGGAAATAACCTGTTTTTTTCTTTTAAACCAATCCATTTGATTCTCCTGGATTTTCAACCACTTTATAATTGTTTTTTATCAAAGAGCAAAAACTTACCCATTTTTTTTGATAAAATGAAAATCTTTTAAAAAAGGCCGCCAAACGCGCGCATATACATAGGTTCCAATTCTTCTGACCTGATAAGCCGCTTCCCGGCGATATATCTCCTGCCCACCATTGCTAAATGCGAAGCCCGGTAAGTTAGACGATTAAAAAATACGCAGCCCTTATTTTGTAACTCCCGGAATGTCGGGCCGGGGATTTCCAGACCGGGTGATAAAACAATGGGGCAGCCGTCAGTGATATGCTCTGTAAGGGCGTCAATCTTCACAATCCGTTGATCATGCATCGAATAGAAACCATCCAGGTCTATATGTTCGGCCAGGTAAACTTCTTGTCTCCGGGCGTCAATTAAAGAATAAATCTTTTTTTTACCCGGTGGTACCTGATTGGCCAACACGCTATGGTTGGAAATGGCCGCCACGGGAATGTCCCTGCCAAAACAATAACCCTGCACAAAACTTAAGCCAATCCGCAAGCCGGTAAATGAGCCGGGACCTATTGCTACGGCAACGTGTTCAGGCAGAGGGCGGGTCGTATTTGTAAAATCTTCCGCTTCACCCAAAATGCGTTTTACTGCCTGACCCAGGATGGTTGCATGTTGCATGGGAATATTGTAATTGTATTCTATAAGCGTTTGGCCCTTATCGGCAAGTGCGATGCTTGTCAGTTTATCGGAAGTCTCAATAGCCAGGATCATAAAGAAGTGTTGTGTTTAACAAATAAAAAATTTCGGTAATTATCTTCAAAAGATATCGATATCTTATAATACTCGGTCAATTGATCTTCGAGCAATTGAGGCCATTCTACAAAAGAAATGGCATCGGAAAACAGTGCGTCCTCCCAGCCAAGCTGGATCAGTTCGTCACGATTTTCTATACGGTATAAATCCAGATGGTTTACGGCATGGTGGCCATGATAGTGGTGCATGAGTGTAAATGTCGGGCTGGTGACCGCTTCCGTAACCCGCCACGCCTTACAAATTTCCTGTACTAAAAATGTTTTTCCGCTGCCAAGATCGCCATCAAGCAGAAGGATGTCACCCGGCTGTAAGGTTTTGCTGAGTTCAAGGGCAATTTTTGTTGTATCTTGCGGCAGACCGGACCGCCAACTCTTAATATCTTTTTTCATGTATATTCCTGTAAAACGTGGGAATGTACGGGATTTTCCGGGTTAAGTCCAAATCTTGTAAGATTTCTAATTTTTATTGAGGGCAAGAATGAATTGTGCCTTATTGTGGCTATTATAAATAAGCCGTAAATCGGGGAAATTAGTTTTTCCTGGAAAGAATAGTTAATTTTTTACAAAATAAAACAGAATCCATCTTTAATATGCCATCGGAGAAGAAGAAGGGTTTTTTGATTCAGGGCGGAGTAAAAACTAATACGGTATATGAAACATGTATTGGGGTTAAAAATACGTTTTATTCAGTGGTAAATAAATTAAATAGACCGGTCACCATTTAATGTGCAGAAAGATGTTTTTATGTCCGGTTTAGGGTATATTCGACAAATGGGAATTTCCGGTGTGGGTAACATACAGCCGGTTTCTTATTGGATAAAACCCGGTGCAAGCCCGGTGTATCTTTATTTACATGGCCTGGGTTGCGCCAAGGATGATTTCTTCAATGCGGCACAATACGATCTTCCCGGCAACCCAACTTTAGTGGCCTTTGATTTTCCAGGATGTGGACAGTCGCCCCTGGCCAATAAAGAAAAGAACACCATCGATGATCTGGTTGAGCTTACCCATACGGTTATCGGCCATTTGCGTTTAGCTCCGCTTGTCATGATAGGTCATAGCATGGGCGGTCTTGTCGGTTTGATTTTGGCGGAGGAACGGCCCGGACTGATACAGGCTTTTATCAATGTTGAAGGTAACCTTGCCGCGAGCGATTGTTTCTTTTCCCGGCATATAGCCGCGATGAAAGAAGACCGGTTCTGTCAGAAGGCGTTCCCAAAATACGTCGAACGGATCAGGCAAAATACAAATCCCGGATTGAGACGTCATGCGGACATCTTACAGAAATATGCCGATCCGCGTGCGATGCATTCTGTTGCGCAGTCACTTGTGGCTTATTCCGATGAGGGCCGTCTTATGGAACGTTTCCTAAGGTTAAAGATGCCAAAACAATTTATTTATGGGGATGAAAACCATGGGTTGCCCTATCTGAAGGCCTTCAGACATTCCCCGGTTTCGATCGCCTGCATACCGGGGAGCAACCATTTTCCACAGCAAGATAACCCCGATGCCTTTTATAAAGCAGTTGGCGAATTCGTCCGAACCATGTAAATTTTGTAGTATTGATGATCGTATTCGTGAATGGCGCAGCGTTGTAAAATCCGGATAATAAGAGGGCGATATTTAGTGGATGGCAGATGAATTGTTGTGGCCTTAATCTTCGAGAGATGGAAATTCCCTGGCAAACTTTTGAATCCATTGCGCGGAAGCTTCTTTCCAGCTAAGCTCTTTATTTTCGGTCGTTTTAACTTCTCTACGGTAGGCGTCTATATAACAAACCTGTTCGATCATGCGCATACGGAAGGTGGATTTGTCATTGGAAAATTTAACCCCAATCTGATAGTGGTCATGGTTTTTTCGGGACCAAACAACGGTCCCTTCCTCGCAAAAATGATATTTGAGATTAGGAATGGTAATTTGCAGAACCGTTCCAATGGGGACGTTTTCGCTGGTGTAAAAACTCAATCCACCATGGCTTAGGTCTTTTAGGTTTTTTATTTTTACCGATGCATCGGTGCTCCGGCTGTAGGATATTGGGGCTTCTGCCGGATGTCTTATAAAGGTACGCATCTTAGCTTCCTTGTTTTCGCTTATAAGCATTGTCGGAAAGTAAAGAGGTTTTCTCCTAAGAAACGTGTGATTAGGTCACATTTTGTCTATTAATTGAATTTATCTGTGCTTTTTTGCAGATTAGTGCTGTTGTATATTAGAAAAATGTTTTTGATATATTGTTTTCGATGATTATTATATACAATTTTTTTGATCACCAGGTCGTCATCTAAGATCATTCGTTGGATCATAATTAGGAAGGGATTTATACGGAAGATAATTATAAGACGCCGGCAAAGATTTGCCATGCCGAACTAAAGGTGAAAGGATCGCGCTTTATCTGCACCCTTCAACCGGTGGGGTCAAAAGAAGAAGCCGAGGAAGAATACGCCAGAATAAAAAAGCAATACTACGATGCCACCCATAATTGCCTGGCCTATCGCATAAACACAAAACAATTTCGCTATTCGGACGATGGCGAGCCGTCCGGTACGGCCGGAAGACCAATCTACCAGGAGATTTGCGGGCAGGACATGTTGGAGATATTATGTGTGGTTACACGCTATTTTGGTGGTACAAAATTAGGAACCGGTGGTTTGGCCCGCGCCTATGCGCAGGTAGCAAGGGAAGCCCTGGAGAGCGTTCCGGTAAAAATAAAAACGCACTATAGACAAATAAATATTGTGTATGCTTACAATTATGAAAATCAAATTCGTCGTCTTTTAAATGAATTTCAAGGCCGGATGCTCGAATCAGATTATGGCCGCCAGGTGCAGATGACAATAAACATACCGGCGGGCAAGTTGCGTTCCTTTAAAGAGAAGCTTATTGAGTTGTCTAATTCCCACATCGAGATAAAGGATATATGAAAAAAAACAGACCCTCATCCGTAAAGGAAAAAAAAATAAATCGGCTGGACGTGCAAAATGTCCGAAAATCATTTGCCCAAAAGGAAGTTGTACGGGACATATCATTTAGCGTGAACGGTGGGGAAGTATTTGGTTTATTGGGCCCAAACGGCGCGGGAAAAACAACGCTGATGCGCATGATCATGAACATTCTGCGCCCGGATGACGGGAGTATTTTATTTAATGGTGAAGAGCGCAGCTTTAGGCAGTCACATCTTTTTGGATATTTACCGGAAGAGCGCGGCTTATATCCCAAAGCCCATGTATTGGATATGTTGATTTATTTGGGAACGCTAAACCGGATGGAGCCGCGTCGTGCAGAAGTAGAAGCGATCCGTTTTTTAGACCGCTTAGGGCTTATTGATCAGGCCGATTCGCCGATCAATAAACTTTCCAAGGGGATGCAGCAAAAAATCCAATTCATCGCCGCATTTTTACACAACCCGGATGTGTTGATCCTTGATGAACCGTTTTCCGGTCTTGATCCCATAAATCAAATTGTGTTGAAAGATATTTTAAAAGAGTATAAAACGCAGAAAAAAATTCTGATCATTTCGACCCATCACATGGATTTTGCCGAAAAAATTTGTGACCATATTTGCTTTATCAACCAGGGCGAAGTAATACTGGATGGGCGCATGGATGAGATAAAAAAGAACTGGCATCAAAATATATACCTGATTGACGCACCGGACATAAAGACCTACCTTGCCACTTTGGAGAATTTAAAGATCGTGGAAGAAAGTTCCGAGGGGTGCAAGTTTGAATTTACAGACCCCAAAATGGATATAGGGCGCGTGATCAGTACAATTTCCCAGTCGCTGAAGATACGCCGTTTTGAAACAATTCAACCTGCGCTAAATGATATTTTCATCCAACTGATCCAGTCGCAGGAGGCGGAAGAATGAGAAACTTATATCGTATTGCCCGTTGGGAATTTTTATCACGCTTCAGATCGCGATCGTTTTTCTTTAATACTTTTATCACCCCATTGGTATTTACGCTGCTCTTTATGCTGCCGCTTTATTTTTTGAGTTATTCCCCAACGGTTTCTGTAAAGCTGATCGGGATTATAGATCTATCTTCAGAAAAAAATATCGGCACGGAACTCTCCTCCGAATTAGGCAAAACATACCGTCTTGACAACCGTCTCGCTGAATATGAAATATATAATATATCCGTAAAAAATTCTAAGCCGTATATGGAGATGAAACGGGAATATACCGAGATCAAGGACGAACTGGACTCCCTGAACCTTTTGCACAATCAGATAAAAGAGCAACGCACAGGGTATTATAAAAATATACACACGCCCAACCGGCAATTTGCTCTGGATAAATCCTATGAACGCTTGCGCCAGGTGCGCGAAGAGAAAGAGCTTGTCGCCATTGAGCTGGAACGCTATCAATCCGTTCTGGACAGTGTGTATGCCCGGGAGGCCCGAATTGCTGCGGATTCGTTGATTGTCTCCAATGTGCTGACCTCCTATCTTGTATTTCCAGGCAATTTTGTAAAAACGGGAACCGTGGAATATCACTCAAAAAACGCCGGTGATCTGTTGGATACGGAACGGATGGAAAAAATTTTACAAAAGATAATCGTTAAGGGACGATTGATAAAAGCCCGCTTAGGCCGCACGAATATACGGGAATATTTAAGGCCCATCCATTTGAGCAAATATAAAATTAACGCCGACAAGGAAGAAAAGTGGAATGTTTATGCCCAGTTTTATGGCCCCCTAATTGGCGTTCTGTTGCTTTTTATGGCCATTTTTACAACGGGTGGTTATTTGTTCAGTGGTGTTCTGCTGGAAAAATCCAGCAAGGTGATGGAAGTTCTGATGTCTTATGCCAGTAGCAATCAAATTATGGGCGGTAAGATAATTGGCCTGGGTTTACTGGGGCTGATGCAGGTGCTTACCTGGATTTTTATTACCATTCTACTTGTGCTTATTGGTCTTGTCCCGTCCGGTGGATTGGGTTACCTCACCATGCAAAACGCCTTTTATTTCCTGATTTATTTTAGCCTGGGATATCTGTTTTATGGCGCCATATTTATAATGATCGGGTCTGTCTTTTCGAGCGAGTATGATGCGCAACAGGTGAACCAATTTTTGCGCACGATGGCCATTTTTCCTGTTTTACTTTCACTTGTTGTGCTAACCGAGCCCAATGCTTTTTGGATACGGATTTTGAGTTATATTCCCTTCCTCAGTCCATCCTTTATGATTTTGCGCATACCCCTGAGCAGCATCCCGTTAACTGTCGATATCTATGCAACCATTGGGGTTATGCTGGCATCCATTGTTGTGGTTGTTTTGCTGGCCGGTAAGCTTTTTCGGGTGACCACATTGTTGCAGGGTAAAAGGCCCACATTACAGGAAATATACTTCTGGCTAAGAAAGAGTTGATCATAAATGCAAAATCAATCCGCTACGCACTACAGTGTCGATATGGTTGGCGCTGCGGCCATTATTACCATAACCATTTTTAAAGTTCATACGCCATTTAATATAATAGCGCAGTAATTTGCCAAAGCGCCCACCAATCATCAGGTAGATTAAATGGCCTTGCCCATAGAGCGGATAATTGGCAAAGCTGCCCGGGATATCCTTTTCGAATTCATAAATGCGGCTGTTGTAAGAACCGGTTTTATAAAAAATCAATCGGGTGCTCAGTTTAATCTTTTTCAGGGGAGATGCGGAAATATCCTGAAAAAAGAGCGTGCCATTTTCGGCCGATGATGTGAAGAATGTTTTTTCCAGACGTGTTCGCAGCAGCGGCCCACCTTTAGGATGATAGTGTACTTCGATCCTGATATTGTCCTGAATATTAAGAATGCGTGTGTTAATCGCCGGGAAATCATCGCTTTCCCGCCGGCGGTAGCGCAAGGAAATATCCGTATGGGCCTGTCTGTAATGAAGCTCGGCTAACCCGTCGCCCTTTTGCACGGGCATTTGGGATGAGTAACCGCGCCATAGTTTTTGTCTGAATACTTTGTATCCGGCCAGGGACCAATGTTTATTCATACGTATTTGCAGCGACGCCAGATAACCCTGGTCAGCATTAGGGAACGGTGCTGCATCGTCAAACATTCGGCCATCCGGTGATTGAAACCCCAGAGAAATTGACCAAAATTTTATTCCGGCCTTAATTTTCCGCAAACCATAAAAAACAGATTGTTGAAAAGCCATGGTACCCGGTTTGGAAAACGCCGCTTCGCCCGCAATGCGATAGGCGCCATGACTATAACTATAGGTGATGCTGCCCGCGGAAAGCCGACGCCCCTGAAATGAATAATAATACCTGCGTGCATCCTGTTGGCCCCGCTCAAGGTTAAACCCGGGCGTATATTGGTAGTGGCTAATAAGTATGCCGGCTTTAAGTTTTCGCCAGTTTCCAATGACACCAATTGCCCGGGCATTTTCTTCAATACGATTGGATGCTAAAATTTCCGATTTTGTTCGATGATAGCCATCGGTTCGTATGCCCCGGATATTTGTACCATCCATCCGGGCGTCATATAATTGACTTGAGATAAATCCGAAAATCTTATACCTGTATTTTGACCAGGAAGCATACATTCCGAATTTTCCTCCGAATTCGGATGATGACAAATTCATGTATGCTGCAAGACTTAGATCACGAAAAAGCGGTGCTGTTAAAATACTTTTGCGTGTACCATACAAATTGGAAAATAAAAGTCCCTGACCGAAGCGAAGGTAAAAATCGCCTATAATAAATTTTGTGTCATTGCTCCTGTACTGAACCGCCCCGTGGAAATGGTCGATATAGTTACGTTCTCCGGGGTCTTTCTGGATAATTGCGCCGGCTGCCCATTTGTATCCACGGCGGTAAATCAATTTGCTGTAATTGTATAGCCTGCTGCCGTTATATCCTGGATTGTTATCGCCCTGGTAGTTTTTTTGAATAAAAGAGACACCTTGCCGGTGCATATAACCGATGGTGATAAACGGACGGATTTGTTTATAGAGAGCGCCGCCAAGAATTTCTCTGATCGAGTCGCTGTTCGAAAAGCCGCCGTTTCTGATTTTATATGCAAGCAGACTATCAATATCTTCCCCGGTTAAAAAGGGAATAAGGGCTAAATCTTCGGCCCGGGCAGAATTTAAGTTGATGGGATTAAGGGATAGTTCCTGTATTCTTTCAGCCAAACCATCATCCGCATCGGAGAGTTCGGATAAAATATCCAGACTGTCCGTTTGTGCAAACAATGGTGCGCTGGCATATAGAAACAGAAAGATTAATAAAGACGTAATCTTCATGGACACTTATCCTAAAGAATACACCTTCCATGGATGGAGTTAATCATTCCAGTTTAAAGAGAATTTACAAATCACAGCGAATGCCGTTTTTTGGTACTAGTATTTCGATTCATTAAAACATTTACAATTAAGCAATTTCGAGGTCAAACT
>CAYWBI010000017.1:0-37491 GCA_964456445.1 uncultured Calditrichaceae bacterium | reverse complement strand
GCCATTCCAGTGGATTTCGCTCATTTTCAATCGGGAAGCATTCATGTTCATTAAAGGGCGTATTCTATTTCCACACAAAATCCAGTAGAGCCGGAAATATATTATTGTCAATCTTCAATGTAGCAGCGATAACTATAGACTATAATGACGGGCAATCTTCAGCTATTGCTTTTAAATGTCTACATTCAATGTCCAGCCAATAAACCGAAATTTGATATTTTGGGCGAGTTTTTATGGCGAAGTGTAATTTAATCCGGTTTAGAAGAGAGAATGCTGTTGAAAAAATATTTTAGTATTGTAATCTTTATTTTTTATGTCGGATTTGCAATACCGGTTTATGCTCAAAACAGGGGTACACAAGCCGGTTTATTAAAATCCGGTTTAAAAAAAATGATATATCAGCTTAAAGCTGGAAACAGGGACAGCGCTTTTACCTGGTTTAAAAACCATTATTATGATTTGCATCATGAGCAACTGTTAAATGATTCCCTGCTTCTCCAATTGTCGGACGAAGCGCCCTCAATCCAAAATACAGATAGCACTGTCCAGCCGTTGACGAGTTCCCTGAAGACGCTTATTCACAAGGAAATATATCGTATTGCAAGCGAATTGGGCGAACAAGACAAAACCAAAATCCCCGCTGCCTTTGTTCAGGAAATAGAAAAATATATTATTCAATACAGGGACAACCCTAAATATCATTTATTTTTTAACCAGGCTTTGCACCGTTCCAGAAAATATATCCCTGCACTAAAAAACTACTTTGTTAAAAAAGGTTTTCCGGAAGATGTTCTTTATTTTGCCCTGATCGAATCCGGGTACAATCCCAATGCCATCAGTTCTGCAGGCGCCGCCGGTATGTTCCAGTTTATGCCCGCCACGGCCAAGGAATATGGCTTAAATGTAAACAGCGGTCAGGATGAACGCTTCCAGGTTATGAAAAGCGCACAAGCAGCCGCGGACTATTTAAAGGACTTATATTTAGATTTAGGCAGCCTGAATTTGGCATTGGCATCATATAATAGCGGACCGTCAAAAACACGCCGCGCCTTAAGGGGGTTAAATGATGTAACCGATCGTTCATTTTGGGCTATCCATCAAAAAAGTGAGTTGCTTAAATCCGAGACCCGCAACTATGTTCCGCAAATCTATGCCGCGCTTATCATGGCACAGCCGAAAAATAGCGCACGGTTTGGTTTTGACGCTGTTGCTTTTCCAATAGACAGCAGTTACCGGACAATCCGTCTCCCGTCATCAAAAACGATTGAACATTTGTTGCTAACGACTGCCCTTAGTTTAAAGGATGTTTTAAAACTAAATCCGGATATCCGTTCGCTTGACCAAATTATTCATATCGATGCCCGGGATTATCCCTTATTTGTACCATGGAAACTGGCCGATGAAATCCGGGCGCAGATTTCAATAAAAATAAAAGAAAACCCAAAATTAACTGTTGTAAGGAAGAAGCCGGTAAAAAAGAAGGTTAGGCCAAAATACAGTTATAACCGGGGGGCTGTTACGGAAAGTAAATCTTTTAATAAAGGCGATAGTTTAATTTACCTGGTACATCGTGGCAATACCCTGCATATGGTGGCCCGTTTATTTAAGGTCGGTGAGAAAGATGTCATCAAGTGGAACCATTTGCGTTATAAGTCGCTGAGAAAAGGGCAACACCTATTGATCAGACTGCCCCGTGCCGTAAAACGGATTACTTACAAAGTACCGCGGCAGATATCCTATAAGGAGCTTGGCCGGCAATTTCTTCAACCCGCCATTGATATCAGGCAGCTCAACCGTTTTAAAAGTTCCTGGCTTGCCGAGGGCGACACCGTGTTTGTTTATCTGCCATAGCCCCAGGCCATGATTGTAAAGTATTTTATAAACCGCTTTCCCCCGGGCGAAGATCCATGTAAAAAACACTGTTGATATTATGCTAAGTGGTCAATATCCACCGGCAATTGAGATATATTCCTATGTTATTTGTGTATAAGTCCAATAAAAATAATATATTTAAAAATAATATGAAAAAAGTTGATAATTGTATTTAAGAAGAAATCCCCACCCCCGACCTAAGGAGTAGAGAGCGAAACAATCGCGCATAAACACAGAAGAAATATTTACAGGGGGTAAATATGCAAGGTAACTCAGGATTAACACGCGTAGCGACTAACATCCAGGCAATGAAGTCGCTTTTTTATCTTAACCAAACAAACAGTGGCATCGCAGACCACCAGTTGAGACTCGCTACCGGCAAGCGGATCAATTCTCCTGGTGAAGATCCCGCGGGCTATCAATTGTCGCGTGGTTTAGAAGCACGTCGCCGCGGTTTGGAAACGGCATTGGACAATGTTAACAATGCACAAAGCATTCTAAATATAGCCGACGGTGGCTATTCCAATATCATGGATATTTTGCAAACCATGAAGCAAAAAGCCACACAGGCGGCGGATGGCAGTTTATCTTCAACACAGCGTACGGCAATAAACGATCAATTTGTTGCGCTACGTTCGGAAGTTGATTCCATTGTAACGGAAACGAGTTTTAATGACAATAACCTGATCGACGGTACTTTTTCGGTAACCTTCCAAACCGGGGAAAATGCCGGGGAAACGTTGGCCGTGACCCTGCAAAGCGCCAATTCCACCGGAATAGGGATCAACAATGTCAACATGACCACACAGGCCAGCGCATCCGCCGCAATCACCACATTAGACGGCGCCATAAACACACTGGCAAGCATGGCACAGGACGTAGGGGAATATAAATCACGCTTGTCGTCCAAAGAATCGACATTGAATGTTGCTGTAACAAATACGGATGCTGTAAGGAGCCAATTAGAAGACGCAGATTTCGCTAAGGAGCAAATGGAAGTGCTAAAGATGCAGATAATGCAACGAACGGCAGTGAGTTCACTCTCACAGGCAAACGCCGCACCACAATTGGTACTCTCATTATTCGGATAATGAAGTAAAATAGTGGGTCGCTCTCTCAGGCCGATGCCCGTGGCAGACTACCGGGGAATCTAAGGAGAGAAAAACTTAGCGTATGGCAGGGGGCCAGCTCCCTGCCTTTTTACAAAAATAAAGCAGGAAGACCGAACAACTGGAAAAAAGTAACGAGAAAAAAGCTAAACCCAAAACCCATAAACCTATAACAAGGAGGTTATTATGCTAGGGAACTCTGGATTAACACGGGTTGCAACAAATATTCAGGCTATGCAATCGCTTTACAACCTGAATAAAACAAACTCTTCAATCGCTGACCACCAACTACGTTTGGCAACAGGTAAGCGGATAAACTCTCCGGGCGATGATCCGGCGGGATATCAGCTTTCCCGTGGTTTGGAATCACGCCGCCGTGGTTTGGAGACAGCATTGGATAACGTTTCTAACGCTCAAAGTATCCTGAATATAGCCGATGGTGGCTATAATAACATCATGGATATTTTGCAGACCATGAAACAAAAGGCCACACAGGCAGCCGATGGTAGTTTGTCTGCAACGCAACGGACGGCAATCAACGATCAGTTTGTCGCATTACGTTCGGAAGTTGATTCCATAGTAACGGAAACAACTTTTAACGATAACAACCTGATTGACGGTACATTCTCCGTTTCGTTCCAAACCGGTGAAAATGCAGGTGAGACATTGTCTGTAGCACTTTCCAGTGCAACATCGACAGGTCTGGGCATCAACAGCGTCAACATGGGAACACAGGCCAGCGCTTCCGCAGCCATTACAACCCTGGATACGGCCATCAATACCTTGGCCAGCAGGGCGCAGGATATTGGTGAATATAAATCCCGGTTGTCTTCAAAAGAAGCAACCCTGAACACGGGGATTACCAATACCGAAGCCGTACGTAGCCAGTTGGAAGATGCGGATTTTGCCAAGGAACAGATGAATGTATTAAAGTTGCAGATTTTGCAGCGGACCGCGGTCTCTTCGCTTTCACAGGCGAATGCGGCGCCGCAATTAGTGCTTTCGTTATTCTAATTCCGGTAAATTTCGGGAACGAGGGCAAAAAAGATTTTTTGCCCTTTTTCCTGCTTTTATAAAAAGGAGCCATCATGTTAGCGGTACAACAGAAACAAACTAAACGCGCAAAGCCTAAAAATCCGTACCTGGAACAAAAAATCATGTCTGCCAGCCCGGAACAATTGATTTCTTATATTTATGATGCAGGCATAACCGCATGTGTACAAAAAGACCGTGATAAAGGGTTGAAGGTACTTCGCACACTCATTCAATCGCTAAACTTTGATCATAAAGAAGCGGCGGTGCCTTTTTATAATGTTTACCGTTATATGAATTATTCTTTATCATGCGGAAAATTTACCGAAGCTAAAGGATACTTTGAAACATTAAAATCCGCCTGGACGCAAAGTATGAAAGTTGTTTAATTAACGCAGGGTTTGTCATGGATGTTACATCATTGTTCCAAAACCAAAATTCGGTTCAGTTTCTAGTCGATCAATTTATGCGGTTCGAACAGGGGCCAAAAAACGCCCTGTTGGTCCGCAAGGATTCGGTCAACAACCAATTGTCCGTTCTGAGTGAATTAGATTCCAAATTGACAGCGTTAAAATCAAAAACCGATCGAATGACGGATACGTTAACCGATTATTTTGCAACGAAGAAAGCCGAATCGTCCAATACCGATCTGATAACCGCTACAGCCAGTTCGGCTGCATCCGCCGGTAGTCACAGTGTTTCAGTATCCCGCCTGGCGGCTGCGGACACGCGTGTTTCCAAACAATATGTCAGCACCGGAACTGATTTCTCTTCTTATTCCACGGACCAGACTTTTCAACTCGAAGTGGCGCACCCCACCGATGCAGACGCCTCCAACAGGCTTTTTATAAGTGTTACGGTATCCGCCAGTTCTTTTAGCGGGGACAATGCCAGTGTCGTCAAGGCCATTTCCGATGCTGTAAACACCTCGATGGACAATGCGGTTGCCGCGGGTACCATCAACAGTGACGAGAAGGTCCGTTCGTCTGTGGTGAATGAGCAAAGCGGGACCTCGCGATTGAAATTTAAAAGCGAAAATACGGGATATAGCTATCGTATGGATATGAGCAGCAGCACCTTGTTAACGGATCTGGAAATCGATTCCAACGTGCAAACCAGCGGTACCACGGGCGGTTATCTCTTTAGTGTCGGTACAAGCGCCTCGACATCGAATTTGAACAGTCAACTGAACATTGACGGGCTGACCTATTACAGGGACACATCCACTGTTTCGGATGCGGTTGAAGGCCTTACCTTAAAGTTGGGCAATACTTTTGCCCAGGCCGAAACGGTAACGATAACAACGGATTCCGCGACGGTTAAGGATGAGGTAAGCGGATTTATCACGGCATATAATGACGTGATTTCCTATTCACGTAATAACGCCCAGTATAATTCATCCACTGGCAAAGAAGGCGCTTTATCAAAGGATTTTGCCTATCGGAACCTTGGTTCGGACCTGCGCGACATCTCACAAAGCGCAGTAACGGATATTACCTATTCACAGTATAATTTATTGTATGATATTGGGATAGAAGCGGACCAGCAAGGAAAACTTTCCATCGTTGATGAAGAAAAGTTTACAACGGCAGTCGATACAAATTCAAAATATGTTTCGGACATTTTTAACGGCAGCGATGGGATTGCCACCCGTGTTAAAGACTATGTAGCTAATTACACAAAAAACAATGGCACGATCTCCCAAAGCAAAAAGGGATTGAATACTCAAATCACAAACTTAAATGACCGGTTGGGTTTACAGAATACATTGTTAGATCAAAAAAGCAAGCAGCTTTTTAGTGAATTTTCCAAGATGCAGCAGGTGATGAGCCAGCTTAAAAGCCAGCAATCATTTTTTGGAATTTTTACCGGAGGGCAATAAACCAAGGAGAATATCATGGATGATATTTTATTGAAACAATCAGACGCCGCCTTAGGCGCGGCGAAGATGGTTCAGGAAAACTCCTCTGGAACCAGGTTGCACAATCGAGCGGAAGCAACCGGGCCAAGAAGTACAGATGCCCGGCAGCAGGAAAACAACAGTCCGAATCATCTTAGAATATTGGTGAACCAGGCCAATTTAAAGGCCGGGACATATAATAATAAAATCAAGTTTCAAATCGAGAATGATGGGCAACCACCAAAAATTTTAATTCTCGATAAAGAATCGGGGGAAGTCATTCGTAAAATCCCTTCCGATGAAATGGAGAATATAAACAACAAGATGGAAAAATTCATTGGCACAATTTTTAACGGGAGGGTTTAACCTTGTTCCAGGACAATATGGCTGGTAATCAAAATGTACTTGAAATACTCCGGACGGAGCATGACTATTTTAGTACGCTTTTAAAAATCTCTGAAAAAGTGGCCCGCCAGGTAGAATCACTGGCCGTGGACGTGCTGTCAGAGATGGTTGATTACCGTAAGAAGTGGATCGATAAAATCCAAAAACTTGAAAACGAGCGAAAAAACCTGGATACTGATGGTACGGACCCGGATGTGGACGGCTATATGAAAAAAATTTCAAATATAGCCGGCAAACTTGTAAAAATCGATGAAAGGATTTATCAGAACCTTGAAAAAAGAAAACTGGAATATATGGAAAAATCGGCCGCCATTTCCGGCCAGTCATTTTATTCCGGTAAACAAGCTGCACTGGTAAAGAATGCAGCAAGCCGATTGAATATTATACAGGAGTAAATCATGGGCCCAATACGAAGCTTGTTTTCGCCCCCTGATGCTAAAAAAACCGAATCCAGCCACAAAGCGGAGAAATCCGACAGCGCATCTTCGAATAAAAATGCCGCTGGTTCAAAAGTCGTTGGATCAAAAGATCAGGTTAACATATCCGATGCCGGTCGTGAGCTGTTATCGCTGAAAAGCGAGGCGGCAAAGTACCTTAAGGATGTTAAAGACAGTGAAGTTTTGACTGTTGAAGAAGTGGACTCTATAAAGGAAAAGATAGCGTCCAAATACTATTTTGACCCTGAGGTTATCAATACGATTGTGGATAAAATGATTAATTTGCCAAATTTCTTTAATCGCTAATGCAGTTTTTGCTTAACGGATTGACGGCTTAATTTTCCAATTCGTATTTGTTGTCCAGTATTTGTCTTACTGTCCATGCCAGCTCTTCGGCCCGGAATGGCTTCTGCAGGAAAGGTACGCCCGGTTCTATCCGGTTTGTATAAGCGCTGATAAGTAAAATTTTTTGTTCCGGTTCCATCTTTTGTACCAGCAATTTCAATTCAACCCCCCCCATTTCCGGCATAACCACATCCGATACAATTAAATCAATTTCATCATGTTTCATTTCAAAAAGTTCCAGCGCCTTGCTGCCATTATGCGCTAAAATGGATTTGTAACCAAAAAATTCCAGCGATTCTTTTAAATACAAAATGAGATCGGCCTCATCTTCAACAATCAATATTGTTTCCGACCCCGTTAAATTTCCCGTATGCGGTTTTTTCTGCTCTGTTTTAATTGTAGCTGTATGCCATGGAAAAAACATTTCGAAACACGTTCCCTCCCCGATATCACTTCTGCATTCCACAAAACCACGGTGTTGTTTTATCAGCCCATATACGATGGATAATCCGAGCCCGGTGCCATAACCGATGTCTTTTGTCGTATAGAACGGTTCAAAAATATGTTTTTGTATTTCCATGGAAATACCGATTCCTGTATCACAAACCGATAACTTAATATATTTTCCCGGATGCATGCGTCCCGAAGGCGTTAACCGTTCGGAGTCAATTAATACGTTTTGAGTGTTTATATTTAGCTTTCCGCCGTCGGGCATGGCATCACGGGCATTGATGCACAGGTTTGTAATAATCTGGTCCAGCGCTGTTTGGTCTGCTTTAATTATTCCTAAATTGTCCGAAAGCTCCAAGCAAAATTGTATGTCTTCGCCCAGGTACCTTTCCAGTAGCTTTTGGTTGTTTCTAATTACTTTATTGATGTCTATGTCATGGACGTTCAACGATTGTTTCCTGCTGAATGCCACAAGTTGGCGAACCATGTTGGCGGTGTTGTTTGCTTTTTTGTGGATTGTTTTTATTGCCGATGTTGCCGGATGATCCGCTGCCATTTTACGTAGGGAAAGTTCCGCCAGACCGCTTATTCCGGCTAAAACGTTGTTAAAGTCATGGGCAATTCCACCGGCCAACTGCCCAACAGCCTCCAGTTTTTCAATTTGTGAAAGCTTATGTTCAAGTTCCCTTTGCTTGTTCAAATTCCGGGCGACCAGCAAAATGGTTTTTTTCTTTTCATATAATACCCGGCTCATTGTGCCTTCCAAATGCAGTTCCGCCCCCGTGGAGGTAATCAGGGTCAGTTCACAATGAATAGCTTTGTCCTCGGTTAGTTCATCACTGGATATGAGGTACTCTGTACGGCCGGCACCTTTTAGTAAATCTATAAAGTTTGTTTGAAACAATTGCCCGGCAGTTAATTTTAAGGCCGATAATGCACGACTGTTTGCCTCAATAATTTTGGATGATAAACCGCTTTCCGCTTCCTGCAAAATAAAAACAATATTTTGTGTGCTGTTAAAAATTAGTTCAAATAGATTTTTATAGTCCGTTTCTAAATATGATTCCTGTCTTTGTGAGGATGCTTGCACTTTACAGAGGTAGGCATATTCCTGATGTTGCCTTTTCATCTGTACACGCTCTATCGTAACCGCAAGACCAAACGAACCGGAACAATGATTGGTGTGGATGACCCCAAACCATTTTCCCTTTTCGGCGATGGCGCGGATAATTTCATCCCGGAGTGTGCTGCCCAATTTTGAAGTATCAAAACGAAGCAGTGATGCGGCTGGGCCCTGCGCCTCGCCCTGACCGGTAATTTTAATGTAACCCTGGTTGGCAAGAATGATATTTAAATTGTCATCCAGTAAACATAATGGTTGATCAATGAGATCAATAAATTCCTGTGAAAAAATCGGCATAATATGTTATGATAGTTTTTTTATGTGACACGATTGTAAAAAACGGACCAATGACCGGCCCAAACCTATAAAGCAAAGCCGATATTTTCCCTTACGTCGATAATCGTGAGAACAGTGTACTTTTATGTATTTAAAGAAATTTTCCCTTATCGTCGGCGTGATTGGTTGTTTCTTGACAAAGTAATGTTTTCACCTTCTAAAAATGCTTATTTAATTTGTAAGCAAAAGGGAAGACAATTAATCATTTGCGATTATATATTCAAATTAATAAGTATTGTACCGATATGTTAACATCTGTAGAATTGACATTTGATGCTTTTTCACATAGTCTGACAGAAATTTTATATGGGCTCCGGGATCAACTTATTTTATCCTTTTGGGCCCGCCCAGTAACGATAGTAAACTATCAGAATAAGATATTGGAGAGAATGGTGAAACAGATATTGATAATGGATAAGGACTCATCAACCCTGAATGATATTTCGAGAATGGTAACGGCAATGAATTATGAGCCCATGGTTATTTTTAATCTCAGCTCTTCACAACAAAATATTATCAGGGACAACATTGCCGCTATTTTTTTGGACGTAGAGACTAAAATGATAAAGGCTGCGGAGGTCATTCAATATTTTAACTCGCCACAAAAAATTGACACCAATAATGAAATCCCTGTTTTTTTGCTTTATACAAATCCCGGCTCAAAGTTTGTTGCCGAGGCCAAGACCTTACCGCATACCGGCATACTAAAAAAGCCGATTACCCTCGAAGCTTTATTTAAGCTTCTGGATGAGAACCTTGATCTTGACAATATTAAATATGAGCAGTTTACAAATGAATATAAACTAAATAAATTTAAAGAATATGTGGATGCATCAGAAATTTGGCTGGGAAAGTTTGGCGCACTGCTCAACAACTAAAATTGTAGGAATGTCACCTTGGTAAAAAAAAGATTAAGTTTACGTTCCGGGTTGTTGGAGATAACAGAGCTATGGGACGGGAAATTGCTTTTGGGCGAGATCCGTTATGGCCAGGCCCGTAAAAATGAAATACGTAACGCCCTTTATACAGCGGCGTTTCGTTACGGGGTGCTTGATAGCAGCCTGGATATGCTGGAAAAAGGGCATAAGGGGCAAATCCCCATCGCGCTTACTGCAATAGAAGATGACCCGGGAAAACCCTGGTTCCATTTTGAAGATGGCCTGAACGATCAAAATTTTAAAAGTTGGATCAAGAATGGCAATTTTGATTCAATCAACTTTCTGTACCCTGTAAAAAAGGGTGACCGTTTGTTTAGCCTGCTTGAACCCCCTTACCGATACATGCGCTTTCCGAATGGGCATAAAGAATTTATAAGCGATCTATCCAGTGAAAACATTACAATTTATTCGGGTGAGAACACGCATATAAATATGCAGGGAAATGCAATCGTTGCGGATATTGATGGTTTTGCCCATCGTACCATTTACGGCCAGGTTTCTGTTTTACCCGGTAAAACGGTTAAAAACATTGGTAAAATGCATGGTCACATAGAATTTGATAATTGTCTTACGGTGGAACAGGACATACGCAGCAATTCTTCCGTTACCCTGCCATCTAACCTTAATGTCAACGGATTGATCCGCTCGGCGCGTGTTCATGTGGCCGGGAACATACACAGTGCATTTGGTATGGATAATTCTGAATTGGTGGAAAGCGCTAAAATTTATGCCGGGCAATCGGTGTTTACGGCATATATTTCACATTATTCGCTCTGGGCAGGGATGTATGTTATTGTTCAAAAGTCGATAGATTATGCGAAAGTACATTGTATGAACAGCCTTGTGGCGCCGGTTATAAATTCGTCGGATATCTATGTAGGCGGCAGAATGTATGTCCGGGATGTTGAAAATGGGTCACAAATATATCTTGGCCCGGAGTATGTGATGGACCCCGGGTTAAAACGTATAAAGAGCTTTCATCGCCAGCATGAGAAAAAGTTGTTTGATTTGTTTATTCGGCTTGAAGGGCATCAGCAGGAAATTGAATTTATAAAGAAAAAGGCCCTGGGGCATCTTGCAAAATTAAAACGTTTTTCCAAAGCAAATATTTCAACGGATATGCTCCTGAACCGTTTTTACACCAACATGAGAGAAGCCCTGGATAAATTTGCCGTAGAAGTTGGGCAGTGTGAACAAGCCCTGGCAATTTATGAAGATGAAAAACTCCAGTTGGTTTTTTATGACGCCCATACCAGCGAGCGCTTTGAACCGGAAATTGTCATCACGGGTAAAATCGGCACGGGATGCGCTATATATGCCCCCCACCAAACTTTGCGTATCCATGAACCCCTGAAACATGTTTCGGTTAAATTAAATATGATGGATGGCACACTTCAGGTAAACCCTCTTTAAGATTGTAATAAAATTAACCACTTCCTGCGCAGATTTTATTTTTCCCCTTTTTTTGCCGTTGATAAATCCTGATATATCAGAATTATCACATGCGAAAGGATTGAAAACCATGGCCATAATCCAAGATGATGACAGGGAAATCTTAGTCGATTTTATCAATGAAAGCAACGAAGCCCTCGAAAAAACAGAACTGGTGCTTTTAAACCTGGAAGAATCTGTATCAACTTCGGAAGAAATTGATGACGGGGACATTAATACAATTTTCCGGACCTTTCATTCGATAAAGGGCAGCGCGGGTTTTATCGGTCTGACCCGGACCAACAAGCTGACCCATGAAGCGGAAACCCTGCTGGACCTTATCCGAAAACATAAAATCAAGATTCAAAAGACACATATTAATATTTTCCTTGAAGTAAGTGATTTTTTGATGATAATGATGAATTACTTACAGGAAAATTTTACAGAAGATGGTTTTCCGGGGGATATCGATGATTTAAAGATGCGCATCATTTTGCTTATAAAGGAGAAGGATGCCCCAGCGGTTAGCGAAAAACCGGATAAAAAAAAGAAAAAAGCGAAGCCCGCCGTTGCCGCTAAACAGCAAGAAACCGAGCAGGATGAAGCCAAAGTTGATGAAAAATTATTAGAAGCGTTGCTGACCCCGGACATGATCAAACAGTTTGTTGTGGATTCCAATGAACTGTTGGACAACCTGGAGCAGGATCTACTCTCGATGGAAGACGATGCCCAAAACCAGGAATTGATAGGAAACGTATTTCGCAACCTGCATAGTCTTAAGGGCAATGCCGGGTTTATGAACTATACGGACATCAATCAAATTTGTCATAAAGCCGAAACCTTTCTAGACCTGGTCCGCACCAATAAAGTTCAGACACAAGCCGGGCAAATTTCCCTCATTTTACAAGTACTGGACTTCTTACGGGCAGCCATAGACCTACTGAATCAAGGCAAGCCGCCATTGATCATGGGTAAAATCGGTTTGCTGGATTTGATGGATGAATCTTTTGGTCTGCTGGAGCAGGACGAGTTGCCTGCCGGACCCGAAGTACAGGAAGAAAAGGCCCAAAAGGATACGGATGTTGGCAAGCAGGCCGCTGATGTGGAAATCGCCCCGAAAAAGGAAAAAGATGAAACGCCCAAAAGTGTTGCAAGTAAAAAGAATGAAAAGCCAACCGGGCCTTCGTTACTAAATATAACGAGTGATGTAATCCGTGTTGATGTAAACAAACTAAATAAGTTAATGGACCTGGTTGGGGAAATTGTTATCTCCGAATCAATGGTCTCCCATAGCCCGGATTTAAAGGGGATGGAACTGGAGAATTTTGAAAAGTCGATCAGTTATCTGCAAAAGAATGTACGCGAACTGCAGGAGCTGGCCACATCCATGCGTATGATCCCTCTAAATGGTCTGTTTGGCAAAATGAAACGATTGGTCCGTGATCTTGCTTCAAAAAATGGCAAAAAAATTGATTTGATAATTGCAGGAGGGGAAACGGAAGTTGACCGTTCTGTTTTAGAGCATATCTCCGATCCCCTGGTCCATATTCTGCGTAATGCCGCTGATCATGGCATCCAAACACCGGCGATACGTCAAAAAGCGGGTAAGCCAGGCAATGGCCGGATAGATTTGTCCGCCAAACAAATTGGCGGTGAAATATGGATCGTTATAAAAGACGACGGCGCCGGGTTAAACCGGGAAAGAATTCTAAATAAAGCATTGGAAAAAGGATTGATAAGCGCAGCGGAAATGGACATGCCCAATGAAAAAGTGTGGAATTTGATTTTTCAGCCCGGATTTTCAACCGCCGAAAAAGTATCCAATATTTCCGGGCGTGGCGTCGGCATGGACGTTGTGGTTAAGAATGTAGAAAAAATCCGTGGCAGGGTTGAAATTATAAGTGAAGAAGGCATTGGCACCACAATTAACCTGCGCATCCCACTGACCACGGCAATTGTAGATGGTATGCTGATGCGTGTGGAAAATTCAATATATGCCATTCCCACACTGGATATAAAGGAATCTTTGCAGGTAGGGGAAATGGCCGTTGTTGATTTGATGGATGGACAGGAAGTTATAAAAATCCGTGACAAAATGGTGCCTATTTTACGTTTGCATGAATTGCACGACCTGAGTTTCGAACCAAAGCCGCTTTCTGAAGGAATTGTTGTGGTGACCGAAAAGGGTAATCAGGGCACCGGGTTTTTAGTTGACGAAATTTTGGGGCAGCAACAATTGGTGATTAAGGCCCTGCCCTCCTATTTAGGCAACATTCATGGTGTATCCGGCTGTGCCGTACTGGGCAATGGTGAAATTTGTCTTATTCTTGATTTATCTAATTTAATAAAAACAGTGGAAGTAAACTAAAGGGGTGGGTATGTTCGGCATTTTTAAACGCAATACGGTTACCGAGACAAATTCAGATGAATATAATACCGTTTCCAGGGAAGAAATTAAAAGAACATATACGGGCGGAAAAATCCAGGTAAGCGATACCGGGGTGCGCGAAGAATTGCGCTTTCTGTCCGTAACCGAAGATGACCTCGGTCTTATCCACAGTTGGCAAGATGTTTTTAACGCCACCTGCGATGAAATGGTGGACAGCTTCTATGCCCACATACAGCAAACCCAGGCAACCAATGACATACTGAACAAATATTCCTCGGTAGAACGGCAAAGGCCGAAACTTATAAAATATGTCCGTACCCTTTTTACCGGTAAAATCGATGATGCCTATATAGAGGACCGCAAAAAAGTGGGCATTCTGCATGAGAAATCTAATTTACATCCCAGTTGGTATATTGGCATGTACAATGTTTTACGCAAAATAATGGACGATAAACTGGAAGGCGCCGGCGCCTCCATCCGGGACCGATTGGATTTTAACGGGGCATTTACCCGTTTGCTGGACGCCGATATTGCGCTTGTTATTAACTATTTTTCACAGGCCAGGCTGCAAAAAGTGATTGACGCCAACGATCGTTCACAACAGTTTCAGGATATGGTGGATCAAATTGGGATGCTGACCAATGAAGCGGTAAAAGGGAACCTATCTACAAAAGCGGATTGTGCCGGGTTTGAAGGGCAAACATTGGAAATATTAAACTCGCTAAATTCGATGGTCGATATAATGCAAGCGCCCGTCCGGGAGGCCCTGGATGTATTAAAGTCTATGGCGGCGGGGGACTTGACCATACGTATGCAAAATAACTATCAAGGCGACCTTGCCAGTTTAAAAGAAGCAATAAATCATGTCGCCAACTCCATGAACGAAACCCTGGGCACCGTGGCGCAGGCAATAAAACAAGTTTCGGATGGTTCCAACCAGGTTTCCGGCGCGGCCCAAACCCTCTCGCAAGGGACAACACAGCAAGCCAGCGCATTGCAGGAAATTACCGCATCCCTTACGGAAATGGGAGATCAAATAACACATAATTCCCAGGCGGCCTCGCAGGCCGAGAAACTGGCCGGGATGTCGCAGGCAAGCAGTGACCGGGGCCATAAACAAATGCGCGAATTGATTAGCGCCATGGATGATATGAAGACCAGCTCGGACGCCATTTCAAAGATCATAAAGGTGATCGATGAAATTGCCTTCCAAACAAATTTGCTGGCGCTTAATGCCGCCGTGGAAGCTGCCCGTGCGGGTGTGCATGGCAAGGGCTTTGCCGTGGTTGCCGAGGAAGTCCGCAACCTTGCCCAGCGTAGCGCCAAAGCAGCAAAGGAAACAACAGGCCTTATCGAAGGCAATAAGGATAAAGTTGACCAGGGGATGAAGATCACCGGAGTTACATCAACCGTTCTCGATGAAATTATCGAACAAATTAACAAGGTCACGGATTTGATTGCAGAAATAAACGTTGCTTCCCATGAACAAAGCGAAGGCATCAAACAAACTTCCGTGGGGTTGTCCCAGATTGACCAGGCCACACAGGCCAACACTGCCGTCTCGGAAGAAACTGCCGCCGCCGCGCAACAGTTAAGCGCCCAATCCAGGGAACTGCAACAAATGATATCGGGGTTTAGACTGGGCGGTCAGGTAACCGGACAACCTGCGCAGCAAAAGCAATTATTTAAGATGAATTAACGTCAAAGGAGTATCGCCATGCAAGAAACAGAAGAAAAAATTATAGATGAAGAGATCAGTGAATCCGGCCAGGATGACCAATATCTTACCTATACCATCGGCAATCAGGAATATGGTATTGAAATACGTAATGTCACGGAAATAATTGGCATACAGAAAATTACATCATTGCCCGATTTGCCGGAATTCATCAAAGGGGTTATAAATTTACGTGGTAAGGTGATCCCGGTAGTGGATGTCAGGCTTCGTTTTGGCATGGAGGCGCGCGCCTACGATGAGCGGACCTGTATCGTTGTTGTAAATATATCCGGCACTTCCGTTGGTCTTGTGGTGGATACCGTATCCGAGGTAATGAACATTCCGGGCTGTCAAATCGAAGAGCCTCCCAAAGTGAGCAAGAAAGAAAATGGCAACCGTTTTGTACATGGCTTGGGAAAAGTAAATGAAGATGTTAAAATATTATTGGATATCCAAAAATTGCTGTACGAAGATGAAATAGAGATGATCAATGCTTCAGTAAATTAAAATCTTCGCTTTGGCCCGGGGACTAAAATATTTTTCCGGAGTATTGAAATGATAATAACAAAAGCATGAGACAAAAAGTGACAAATTTTATAATGATGTTTGAATATATACCCGGAACACAGGGCATTTAGAAATGATTTTGATCGGACGTCCCGGATATATAATGGCCTATGTGACGAAATATTGGATGGTGGTAAAATTCCATTCATTTAGACGGCGTGCGTAAACAATTTATAAACGGATTCGACAATATATGTACAGAAAAATAAAACTCAATTCATGGAGGAATTGTTATGAAATTTTATAAACTGATTGCTGCGCTGCTTATACTTGGCGCGGTAACCCAAGGGTTGGCAAAGGATGCCACGGCAGCTCAATATTTATATATAATCAAGAAAGTTTTGCCGGAAGTAAAAACGGTTTCTGTTTTCCTGAGCAGTGATCAGGTTGATAAGGCCAAAGGTAAATTTGCACGTGCAGGGGCCACATTTGGTTTTAAAGTGAAAATTTATCTCGTTGATTCACAAAAAAATATTGGTGAAAATTTAAAGAACATTAGCAACAGCTCGGTATTGATCGTTTATGATACCCCAACCTTAATGAAAAAATCCAGCAGAATGTTTATCCTTTCCAAATGTAAAGAACACAATATTGCCATAATAACCTCATCGGCCGACTATTCCGCCTCCGGCGCTTTTTTAGGGGTGATTGTCAATGATAAATTTAAAATAAAGGACTTGCTGGTCAATCTGCAAAACTATTCCCGCTTTGCCTCAATATTTACCGACGAGTTTAAACTGGCGCTTGGCGTAACAAAAGTAATTAGATAAACATAAATAATTATTCTGAGGAACATCATGAATTTTCGTGAGCTAAAGATTAAATCAAAAATACTTGTTATTTTTATTCCGGTCATCCTGGGTATGATCCTTTTCGGGCTCTATTTTATAAATTCAATAACAAAGAGCGCACTCGACCAGAACCTTACAAAATCCCTGGAGATCATAAGTCAAATCGCTTCAGGAACTGTACAAACGGGGCTGGAATTTGCCGACAACGAAACCGTTGCCGAGGCCTTAAGTAATTTTAAAAAAGACGAACAGATATCATATCTTAATGTAAAAAACACAACGGGAGACGATGTTTATAATTATCGGCGGCAGGGGTATGGCGTCCTTACAAAAGATGAAAACGGACAGTTAATTCAAACAGATCAGGAAATTTTCAGCACGAAAACCGTGCTCTCAGATGGTAAAGACTTAGGAAAGGTAAGCGTAGGTATTTCATTAAAAGGGCGCGACGAGGCCCTGGCTTATGCGGGTCGTATTTTTTATACCCTTTCCTTTGTCGGGGTAGCAATCATTTTTGGTTTAATATTATTCCTGGCCTCCCGCATCACCAAGCCGATCCAGGGTTTGGCAGATACCGCAGAGCGGCTAAGCATGGGGGAGTTACAGGAAGAAATAACTTATGACAGTGGCGATGAACTTGGAAAACTTGCCGATTCGTTCAGAAAGATAATCGATGCCATGCGTGGCAAGGCGCGTGTTGCAAGGGAAATTGCACGGGGCAACATGGCCGTTCAATTTGATGACATCCATCCCGGCGATGAACTTGGACTGGCGATGAAAATGATGAAAGAACATATCGAAAACGTCGTGTCCGATATGAATGATCTGGTCCACTCGGCGGTAAGCGGTGATCTGGAAACCCGGGCCGACGCCAGCCGTCATGAAGGACAATACCATGAAATCATCTCCGGTGTAAACCAAACCTTGGACGCCTTTTTGGAGCCGGTCACTAAAACGGCCAACTATATCGAACGTATCGCCAAGGGAAATATTCCCGATCCGATCCAGGATGAATTTAAAGGCGGCTTTAAAGTTGTGGAGAAAAACCTCAACCGCTGTATAAATGCGGTAAATGCCCTTTTGAATGATTCTTCCCGTCTTGCGGCTGCGGCCATTGGCGGCCATTTACATGAACGGGCAGATGAAAACAAACACTATGGGGACTATAAAAAAATTGTAGAAGGGCTGAACGGCACAATGGAGGCCGTGGTCACACCGATTAATGAGGCCATTATGGTGCTTGAAGAGTTGGGCCAGGGGAATTTTTCTGTACAGGTGAAGGGCAATTATGCCGGCGACCATTCACGCTTAAAAGAAGCCCTGAACAGCACTATTGATAATATAAGTTCAACACTGGGTTATGTGGCGGATGCTTCGGAAAAAGTAAGCAGCGGCGCCAAGCAGGTGGCCGGTACCAGCCAATCGGTTTCCGAGGGCGCTTCCGACCAGGCCAGCTCGCTGGAAGAAATCGGCGCATCCATGGTCGAAATCAGTCGCCAATCGAAGGAAAATGCCGAAAATGCCGAGAAGACAAATGAAATATCCTTAGGCTCCAAACAAGCCGCGGAACATGGTAATAAGGAAATGGGCGAAATGTTGTCGGCCATGGAGCGCATCAACCAGTCTTCAAATGAAATCTCCAGGATTATTAAAGTTATTGATGAAATTGCTTTCCAAACCAATTTACTTTCCTTAAACGCGGCCGTCGAAGCCGCACGCGCCGGTGTGCACGGTAAAGGGTTTGCCGTTGTGGCCGAAGAAGTGCGCAGCCTTGCCCAACGTAGCGCAAAGGCCGCTAAAGAAACGACCGATCTGATAGAAGAATCTGTGAACAGGGTAAACGATGGCTCAAGGATAGCGCATCAAACATCCGATGCGATTAAAAAAATCATTGAAGGTATCAATACCTCAACCGATCTTATTTATGAAATCAACTCATCGTCCCAGGAACAGGTTTCGGCGATCGATCAAATTAATAAGGCGCTACAGCAGATCGACCGGGTGACCCAATCCAATACCGCTTATGCCGAAGAAAGCGCGGCGGCAGCCGGTGACCTTTCACAATCTTCAGAAGAGTTAAGAAATATAATAAACCGCTTCAGCCTAAAAAACATGTCAACAGTGCAAAATGATACGTTTGATGATCAACAATTTGCTGTTGAGGCAGAGCATCAATTTTACAAACAGAATTAGGTTTTCCCATGGCCCTGAGTGAAATACGCATCACACCGACAGAATACCAGAAAATCGCCAAATTAGTCTATTCGCGTTTTGGAATAGACCTGGGCGAGAAAAAACAAACCTTGGTTTGCAATCGATTGCGCAAGGTGCTTGTTGATAAAAATTTCAACTCATTTGAGCAATATTATCAATTTGTCCAGAATGACCAAACCGGCCATGCCATGGATACGTTGATAAATAAGATATCTACAAACCTTACTTATTTTGCACGGGAGCATGATCATTTTGCATATCTGCGCGATGAGGTCATTAAAGAACTTATTGCACGGGACGATGTAAAAAGGAAAAAATCGCTGAGGATATGGTGTGCGGGCTGTTCGACAGGAGAAGAAGCTTATACCCTGGCTATGAGTTTGCATATGAGTTTGCAAAACACAGATATCAAGCCCGCTGTGCTGGCCACGGATATCTCGGCCCGTGCACTCGATGTCGCACAGAAGGGCGTTTATAACCAGGAAGATGCCGCCAAACTTGGTAGTAAATTTGCAGAACGGTATTTCGTTCCTGCCGGTAATAAACAATTGGGAATAAAGCCGGACATCAGAAAAATGGTTTTGTTCCGCAGGCTAAACCTGATGCGCCCCGATTTTCCATTTAAAAACAAGTTTCAGGTAATCTTTTGCAGAAATGTTATGATCTATTTCGATACCGATACCCGGCAGACACTGGCACGAAAATTCAGTGACAATCTTATGGACAAGGGTTATCTGTTTATCGGGCATTCTGAAAGTTTGGGGCGGACAAACCCGTATTTTGAATATCTGAAACCGGCCGTTTACAAAAAGGTAGCTCATGAATAAAACACGTGTTCTTGTTATTGACGACTCCGCCTTGGTGCGTGATATTCTTTCCCGCGGTCTTAATATGACCACCGGCATCGAAGTTGTTGGAACGGCCAGCGATCCATACATAGCGCGGGACATGATCGTAAAATTGCGACCGGACGTGCTTACCCTGGATGTGGAGATGCCAAAAATGGACGGTCTCGAGTTTCTTAAAAAATTAATGCCCCAATATCCCTTACCGGTGGTTATGGTAAGCTCACTTACCGAAAGCGGATCGCGTATTACACTGGACGCCCTGGCCTCGGGAGCGGTGGATTTTGTATGTAAACCATCGTCGGATGTAAAAAGTGGCTTGCTGAGTATGATCAATGAATTGCACGATAAAATAAAAATTGCGGCAACCGTTGATGTAAAGGGTTATAAAAACAAAAAATACAAACCTTCAGAAAACGGATCGCGTAATGTGACGGCGCTTTCCCGTACCACAGACAAGATTATAGCAATTGGCGCGTCGACCGGCGGTACGGAAGCCTTGCGTAATGTAATTACCGGCTTGCCCATTACCGCCCCTGGTATTGTTGTTGTTCAGCACATGCCGGAACGGTTTAGCAAAATGTTTGCCGACAGGCTCAATGAGTTGGCTGCCATGCATGTTAAAGAAGCTGTTTCCGGCGACCGTATAAAGAACGGGCACGTGCTTATCGCCAAAGGCGGACAGCATATGCAGGTTATACGCTCTGGTGGGGACTATCAGGTTATATGCCGTGACGGGGCAAAAGCATGTGGGCATAAGCCATCGGTTGATGTACTCTTTCGTTCCGTTGCCAAATATGTGGGTGCAAATGCCATTGGGATCATGCTAACCGGTATGGGAAGCGACGGCGCGGATGCGATGTTAAAAATGCGCGAGGCCGGGGCGCGTACCATGGCCCAGGATAAAAACAGTTCCGTTGTATTTGGAATGCCAAAAGAAGCATACGAACGGGGGGGGGCGGAAAAACTTGTGCCCTTGGATAATATACCTTACCAAATCAAGGTCATGTTAGAGGAAATGAATTAATGCAGGTTATAAATGTAGGCGTTGGGGAAATTGGCGTAAGCAATTCGCCGGAGACGATGGTTAAAACATACGCACTTGGTTCTTGTGTTGCCCTTATTTTTTATGCGCCAAAATATAATGCGGCCGGTCTGGCCCATATTGCCTTGCCCGATTCCAGTTTTGCAAATGGAAAATCCAAGGAGCTGCCAGGGTATTTTGCCGATCTTGCTATCCCAAAACTTATTGATGCCTTTAAAAAAATTGGGATTAAAAAAAATTCGGAAGTGATTGTAAAACTTACCGGGGGCGCTAAAATTATGGACCCTCAGAGCCGTTTTAATATTGGCAAACGTAATGTTTTGGCCACAAAGAAGATTTTATGGAAATATAAATTGGGCGCTATTGCCGAAGACGTTGGTAAAAATTATAGCCGCACGGTAAGCGTATCAACAAGCTCCGCGGAAGTGAGTGTCACTTCCCCTGGACGTGGTGAATGGAAATTATAACATGAGTTGGAGATAAATTATGAATCAGGTATTAATTGTTGATGATTCGGCCATGGCCCGTGCCTTAGTGAAAAGAAGTCTGGAAGTCTGTGGTTATGAGAACATGGAATTTACAGAGGCTTATAATGGGTTGAATGCACTTGAGCAATTGAGGGACAAACCGTTTGATATTGTCTTTTCGGATTTGAATATGCCCGAAATGGGAGGCGAAGCGCTTTTGAAACGAATCAAAAGTTCACCCAAATTAAATCATATTCCGGTGGTGATAATATCCAGTAAAACCAATAGCGCCACTTCACGCAAACTTATTTCCGATCATGCCGACGCCGTTTTAGCAAAGCCAATTTCCATTCCGGCGCTAAATACCGTGCTGGAAGAGTCGTTGTCATTACAAAAAGATTGAGGTAGAAAATGGACTATAGTATCGATATCATAGGTGAGAAATTAACAGAAGCAGTTACCGAGTCTTTCGAAAATTTGTTTTTTACGGAAGTGGAAGCTTGTGATTCCCTTGATGAATTAAACCCCGATGAAGCGTATTTACTGATTATGGTTGATACCTACAAACCGTTTAAAGGTTCGGTTGGGATTGTTGTGCCAAAGGATTATTCCGAAGAGATTGTTATGGAAATGATGGGCGATGACATTGAGCAGCTTAATGACGAGCTTATATCGGATGCCCTTAGTGAAATAAGCAATACCGTGGTTGGCCGGTTTTTGGCCAAAATAGCCGAAGAGCAGGAATTTGCCCTGGGCTTTCCATCGTGCAGACCCTGGGACCCAAAGGTAGATGGCCTGGAACGCAGTGAAAATTCGCGCTTATATGCCCTTGATATGGAGGAACAACAAGTTTATTGTATTCTGAACAAAAACATCGTTCAAAATTAGTCTAATACAAATAACGTGTTTTCCCCAATAATGATTAATATTCTACTATTATTTGTTTTAGTTTAACCAACTGTTTTTTTTGACGAGACTTAAGATAGTTAAAATTTGAAATATACATTTTACACTAAAGGAACTTATCATGGGCAATAAAAAAATTATTTTTGTTGAAGATTCGCCCACCATGCGCCGGATTATAAAGAACTCCCTTACAAAGATAGGTTTTGAGGATATAATGGAAGCGGAAAATGGTGTGGATGCCCTGGAAAAAATTGGTGACAACGATTTTGATATGGTCATTACCGATTGGAACATGCCCGAGATGAACGGGGAAGAGCTGGTTAAGGAACTCCGCGGACGGGATAAATTTAAAAACACGCCCATCCTGATGGTTACCACACGGGGCATGCAGGATGATGTGATGTCGGCAATAAAGATGGGCGTTAATGGTTATGTCGTAAAACCGTTTACACCGGAAATTTTAAAAAAGAAAATATCTGAAATTTTTAGCGCATCCTAAGACAGAGGTGGATAATGAAAAAAAGTAAATCAATTGATGATGTTTTGGGACAAATTGAAAATATCCGTAGTTCCATGGAATTTAACGAAGAGTTGTTCCCGATAATTACCGATCTTTTCTATTTTTTAAAAGACATGATCCCATTGCTTATGGAAGCAAATGTCTCGATAAAGGAAGGCACCGACCATTTGCCTACTGCCCAGGAAAATTTAAACTTAGTAACGGAAACTACCGAAATAGCCACAAACGAAGTATTGGATAAAGTTGAAAATATATCCGCTTCACTACAGTCTGTTAAAGATATGATTGCCCAAGGCGCTGATATCGACAAACAACTTTCCCTGCTTGATACTATTATCAATGAATCCAATGAAATCGTATTTGCTTTTCAGTTTCAGGATATCACCACTCAGCAATTGGAGCATACCCATCGTATTTTAAATGCCGTTTATAATAAATTTGGCAATCTGTTCGCCTCATTCGAAAAAATGCGGAAAAACAGTGATTTGGGCAGCGATGTGGCAAAAGCAATAGAGAATGAATTTGAAAATGAACGACAGTCGGTACAAAGCAAGAGCGATGCATCGTTCAAAACACACACGGAAGACAAAATGCACCATAATACCGGTTTTTCACAAGCGGATATTGATAGTTTTTTTAAATCATCTTAGTTATAAAACTTTATAAAAAAAACAGGATGCTATCTCATGGGGATTTTTGACGAATTTAAAACGGATGATCAGGTTACCACCTTAAAACTACATAAACCCAAATTTCATAGCTCTATCATAAAACAAAAAGATGTGCGATTAAATTCTACAAAAATGATAAATCCGTACGAGAATAATCATATACCGGTAAATAAAGGCAAGGTTACCCCGTTAACCGAAGGTGATGAAGTTATTGGGTTTATTTATGAATGTTCCTGCGGGGAAATTGCCAAGGTAATTTTTGACTTTGACGAATCATTAGAGTAGAAATGTGAAATCTTTAAAACTAAGCATTAAGGATGATAGGCTTTCGGCATATATATCGCTCAGCGAATCCAAAAGTCACTATCCATCGGTTTCTGACATTCTTGGTTATTTAAAATCCCGGGGGATAGTTTTCGGTATCCTTACGGATCATCTGGAAGCTATTTGCCAAAATAAAGAAACGGTTATTTCCGCATTAATTGCCCGGGGGGAGGCCCCTCGGGGGCGCCTTTCCTGGAAAACAAATATCGATCATTCAAACCGTCCGGTTATTTTACCGGATGACCGGGTGGATTTTAAAAAACTTGTTCCCTTGCCCTTTGTTACCGAAGGAACGCCGCTGGTTGTACTTGCCGCTAAAGAACAGGTAAAATCCGGCAGGGACATTTATGGCGTAGCCATACGCGCCCCTAAAGAAGCAGATAAGCTGCCGCGTTATGATGACAAAACCATAGAAAAAAGGGAAAATACGCTATTCAGTAAACAAACCGGTTATCTATCATGGAACAACAACATTCTGTCAATCAGCAAAATTTTTCATGTTGAGGGCGATGTAGATTATGGTACCGGCAATTTAAAGGTAAATGGCGCGGTTGTAATTAAAGGCGATGTCCGTTCGGGGTTTAGGGTAGAGGCCGATGGGCCGATCACTATAAAAGGTACGGTGGATGCCGCAACTATCTATTCACAAGCAGGTGATATCCTCATTGGCCAGGGCATAATGGGGCAGGGGCGCGCGCGCGTGATGTGCGGTGGAAACCTGATTTGCGGTTTTGCCCAGGATGCACAAATCGCGGCAAAGAAAAACATTACCTTTGAAAGCTATGCAATAAATTGTACCATATCCTCTGGCGGTTCGGTTAAGCTCAGCGGTAAAAATTCGGTGCTGCGTGGCGGAAGTGTAACCGCGGAGAGTGGTATAGAGACTGCTAATGCCGGCTCCGAACGTGGCGTTGAAACCGAACTTATCTTGAGAAGCAGTTCCGGGAATGAAAAACAGGCCGAAATATGGAAAATTGCCCGGGCCAGGATGGATGCAAAGGAAAGACGTGTTTTCCTGCAAAAAAGACAAAGTTTTCTAAACCTGCTTAAACGGAATAACGCCAGGCTTTCCGAAGAAAAAATGCAGGAAGGTAAAGACATTCAACATGAATTGCATCGTATAGCGGATAAATTGACCGGGTTAAAGAAAACTGAAACCGAATTATCCAATGCCGCAGGACGGGAAATCGTCAAAAAGGAAGTTATTGTTCGCGATACTTTATATCACAATGTACGTATTGATATCGGTGGTAAAACCTATACCAACGATATGCCAATTTCCAGGGTTAGCCTGGTAAAAATAAAAAATGAGATTGTTGTTGAGATGCTGGATAGAAAATACAATGTCTTTGTTCCCAGAGGGTAAGTGTTAAGGGCAAATAATTATGGTTAACCCAAACGAAACAGCACAAAAAAAATACCGGATCCTGGTAATCGATGATGAACCGGATGTACTGGATTCCATTGTAGATTCCATCTCGGATGACACATATATCATAGAAAGTGAAACAGATTCCGCCGCCGCTTTGGCCAAGATTAATAATACGGGTTACGATCTCGTACTAACGGACTTGATGATGCCGGGCGTGACGGGAATGGATATTGTATCTGCCATTCAAAAATCCGCTGCGGATACGTTAGTGATTGTTATTACCGGTCATGCTACACTCAATACGGCTATCGAAAGTTTACAACTTGGCGTTTATGATTATGTGCGTAAACCCTTCCAAAGTTTGGAGTTAAAATCCATATTAAAACGGGCTACGGAGATTCTTGACCTGCAACGGGCAAATAAACAATTAAATGAAAAGAACAAACGGATACTCGAAAAACTGTCGTTTATCATCGATGTAAGTGAAATCATGTATCAGTTAACAAATCTTGATGCATTGATTGAAATGCTTATGGACACAGTCGAAAGCTATTTTGGATTTGAACGCTGTGCATTTTTAAAAGAGGACCTGAAAAATGATACATTCCATATTGCCCGGCAAACAGGCTTGGACCGTCTCGATCATACTTTTTATTTTTCCGGCTCATCTTATATAAATCATCAAAAAGTCCCCGAAAACAGACTGTCGGTCATTTTAATTAATGATGGGCAAATTAAGATAGATGATCGTCTTATTTCCTTTGACCCGGGCAGGCTCTATCTATTGCCCCTTATGTTCCAGGGCCATGTAATCGGTTTTGTGCTTCTTGCGCAAGATATAAAAGAAGCTGAAGCCAATGATGAAACAATCACACTGCTAAACGTTTTCCTGGCACAGATAGCGCCGGCCATTCATGGACTAATTGCGGCAAACCCAGGGGGCCTGGCCGCGGATGGCGATCTTGTGCACTTTATACGGAACCAGCTTAACTATGCGCGCTCTGTGCTGAGCCCTGTTGGCTTTACCATATTTCGCTTTGAGTTCAATAGCCCCTCGGGGGATATGTTTTCCATCCAGGATATGTTTGAGAATGTACAAAAATTTGTGGGGACGCATGTAAATTCCCCCACCCGGGTTAGGTGGCTTACCCAGGATACTGTCCTGTTAGTTTTTCCTGAAACCGATTTATTTGATGTTGAGTCTGAAAGTGTTTCGCTAAAACATGCAATCCTCTCCGAAGTTTTGCCAAAAGAACCGGATTCAAAAATAAACATTATCCACGCCTGTCTTTCATCTGCCGATCGGGTCGATTCTGCCGTGGATGTGATGACACGGCTCTGGTCCAAATTGTTTCATGAAGTCCAAATGGCAAAAAATGAAAAGAGCCTGGTACATATCAATTGATCGCAGGGCATCTTTAATAAAAGGCCGGTGCCAAAAATTATGAGTATTAATAAAACCATATTAGTCGTTGACGATGATCTTAACCTGCTGGAGATGATAGGCGAAAGCCTTGCGGAGCAGGGGTACGATGTCTTGGTGGCCGCGCATCCGGATGAGGCATTGCGTAAATTGTCTGAAATAGATGTGCGTTTCGCCTTACTGGATTATGATCTGTGCGTACCGGGGATGACCGGGGTTGATCTGGCCCAGAAAATACGTTTTCAACACCCGGATATTATAATTTTGATTATGACCGGCTACCAAAACATAAAATATGCGGTGGATGCCATGCGAAACTTTAAATTTGATTATATGATAAAGCCCTTTCGTGTGGACCAGGTTATTTCCAGTTTTGAACGGTCTTTACGTGAATATGAATTGGTAGAAGAAAATAAAAATCTTTACCGTAGTATAATCGATTTAGAAAAAAAAATAAGCGAACTCAGGGAGCAGATGGATGAGAAATCCAGTTCCAACTCTTCGGTCCGAGTGATAAGCAAGGCTTCAAAAAAACTGATTTCTAACTCCAAAGCCGCTGATATATATAAAGAACAACAAAATGGATGAAAGTAATTTCCAATAATAATGTAACAATGATTTCCGCTTAAATTCCGTTTGTAGGCTTCCAATATGGAGTTCAAATACACTTCAATTTATAAATGCAGGATGGAACGTGTCCAGAAAAAAGAAAATTCTTGTAGTAGATGATGATGATGATTTAAGGATGATTGTCCGGGAAACGCTTGATTCCGGTATATATGAAGTACAGGATGCCCCCAGTGGCAAGGCAGCTTTGGAACTATTGAAAAAATCGGTCTATGATCTCATGATAACCGATCTTATGATGCCGGGGATAAAAGGGGTGGAACTGGTCAAGCTGGCAAAAAAAACAAATCCTGATATGGGGGCCCTGCTTATGTCTGCCTATGGCACAATCGAAAATGCTGTTGAGGCAATGCAGGAGGGTGCTTTTGATTTTATCACAAAGCCATTTTCCATATCTCATATTGAATCCCGTGTGAAACGATTTTTTGAATACGTAGAGTTACAGAAAGAAAATATTACCTTAAAAAAACAACTCGCTAAAAAGCAGAGCGAGAATAAAATTATTGGGGAGAGCCCTGCGGCACGTGATTTACTTTATAATGTGCAGATCGTCTCTAAAAGCGATGTGTCCGTATTCTTAAATGGGGAGAGTGGGACGGGAAAAGAATTGATTGCCCAGGCTATCCATAATGAGAGCAGCCGTCATGAAAAACCCTTTTTAAAAATAAATTGTGCCGCCGTGCCCGAATCACTTTTTGAAAGTACTTTGTTTGGTCATGAGAAGGGGGCGTTTAGCGGGGCTTATAAAGCACAGAAAGGAATATTTGAAGAATGTGACGGCGGGACCCTTTTGTTAGATGAAATTACCGAAATACCTTATGGGATGCAGGCAAAACTTCTGCGGGTGTTACAAGAAATGATTGTGATTCGGGTTGGGAATACTGTTGAAATCCCTGTTGATGTACGGATAATTGCAACCAGCAATCGTGATGTTCTTCAGGCAATACGTGATGGCAGTTTTAGGGAGGACCTTTATTTCCGCCTCAATGTATTTCCCATCGAAATTGTCCCTCTGCGTGAAAGGCCCGGGGACATTCCTGAATTGATAAGTCACTTTTTAAAAATCTTTAAAGAGAAATACAAATACACGCATAAAGAATTGGCAGCCGGCGTTATGGATATACTTACACACCGGGAATGGCCAGGAAACATCCGTCAGCTACGCCATGCCCTGGAACGTGCTATTTTGCTTTCTGCAGATGACCCGGTGATCCGTGCTGAACATTTTAAATTTGATCGAGGCGATGCCCTGTCGTTGAAAAATCAGTCCGAAAAAATTTCTAATGAAGTATTGCCTCTTGCTGAGATGGAGAAAAGAATGATTTTTGCAGCATTGGAAAAAACACAAAACCATAAAACAAAAGCTGCTGAAATACTCGGGATCACTGTACGTACCTTACGGAACAAATTGCATCAGTTCGAGGAAGACGCCCAATAGTGGATGTGTTATATATTTGAATGTTTTATTTTTATAATCCTGATCGGGTGAAAATGATTAAGTCCTGCTTCTGAAGTAATATGAAAGTAATTACACCAGAAGATTTATAGCTTGTAACCTTTTCTAAAAACCGCTGGATAATACTTTATCTGCTTCACCTTTACAGTCAATTCAGAAATCGGACTCTAAGATAAAGCGGTTTGCAGGGCTACCTGATAACATTATTGATTGGATCATTTTGGATTTAAACCAATACGAATGTGTAGCGCAGGGCGGATGTTTGCAAATAACTTTTTCATCCCGTTATGAAAACATTGAAAAGGCTATTGCCGATACCCTGAAAATGTTAGATGTACATCGCACGCCAATCAATAAATTTGATTTGTCCATTGCATTGCACGAGGTGTTAAGTAATGCCATCCGGCATGGAAATAAGGAGGATATTGAAAAAGAAGTGAATTTTAAGGTCTGGGTATCCGATGCCAGGTTGCAGATACATGTAAAGGACGAGGGGCCCGGGTACGATCCTACCGGTCATTTAAAATTAAAGGCCAATGAACTAACCCCACATGGCAGGGGCCTATATATTGTAAGCTCGTTAGGATTTGATATAGAATACAAAAAGGAATCAAATGTCGTTTGTCTAAAAAAAACATTCACCAACTAACAACCGAGGAAAAAATGAGTGTTGAATTATTGATACAACCAGATTTTAACCTTACTGCATCCAACAGCGATAAATTAAAACAGCAGTTGAGAGATGCCATACATGCCGGGAATAAAAATATTGTCATCGATTTAAATGGGGTTGAAATAATTGATTCCACGGGTTTGTCGGTGCTTATATCCGCCCATAACAGTGTGAAAAATGTTCATCCGTTAGTTTTGCAAAATGTTTCAGATGACATTAAGCGCTTGCTGTCCATTACGCGTCTTGATAAGCATTTTGATATAAGCTAAAATTTAAATTCTGTTGCAGCCTGCTCTGTCTGATGTTTTTACGAAGCTGATAAAAGGGGTTTTTCAGAAAAATGGGCCGTATCGTCAAAATTACATGAAAACGAAGGACTAAGAGGAATTTAAAAAATACAGTGATCTAAGTTTTTACCAATCCCAGCCTTACCAATTCATTTTGTACATCATCAATCGAAAAGGGTTTGATGATGTATGCATCACAGCCCATCTCTCGCGCTTGTTTGATTGTTTTCGGCGTAGAAACCGAGGTAACCATCATTATTTTTGTGCGCTCTTCTTTTTTAAGTTTTATTTCGTCTTCAAAACTCCGGATATAAGACAAGATATCCAAACCATTCATTTCCGGTAGAAAAAAATCCAGGCAAACTAAGTTAAATGGTACGCCATTAGAATATTCGTTTGAAAAGCGCTTAACAGCGCTTTGACCGTTTGTCTCGGTGATACACTCGGCCCTATCACCCAGGATGTGCTTTAATAAGCGTTGAATGATGATTACATCTTCGACAATCAGCGTTTTTATTTTACCTTGTGACATAGGTTCTCCTAACATACCTGTCTATCGACGGCAAATGCCCGTAACTATAGGATATTTACTCACTTATTGTTTAAATGGCGCAAAAAGGGTTCAGTTTTTGAAGAAAATAATTTGTTCCATGAGATGTCAGTTATGCGCGATATTTAGGGGGAAAAGTTTTACCTATAGGGAAAGATTTACCTTCTGCCGTCTGCCAAACCTTTACATTGGGACGTTGAAATTTATTGGAATGAGCGGCTAAGTAGTTAAAAATAGATGTCTTATAAGTATTATTCCTAACCGCAATATGTTTTGGCACGTCGTTTGTCATAGTATGGACGAGGTGAATTATGAATATATTGAATACGGTAAAAATACAGCTTATTAAAAAATCGCTGAATGTGTATGAAAAACAACATGAGGCCTTGGCAAAAAATATTGCCCATGCGCATGATTTAAGCTACAAACCCGAGCAGACAGATTTTTCCAATGAGTTGGAGCAATCCATAGTGCAACGTTTAAAAAAAACGGATCCTCGACATATGGAACCTTCCGGCAATCAGGGAACAGCCGAATTGCCCGGCCAGGGACCCGAACATGTGGATGTGAGCAACGAAATGGGCCAGCTTGCCATTAATCAGATACGTTTTGATTTTTCGACCAATGTATTGCGACGTTCCTACAAAGGTCTAAATACCAGTATTACCGGGAAAGTATCTTAAAATAAGGGAATAAGAAAATGAAAACACAAGGTGTGTTAGCAGCCCTGCAAACAACAATGGGCGGACTATCGGTTCAGATGAAGCGTTTAAAGGCCATTTCGGAAAATATTGCCAACGCGGATAAAACCCCTGATGCCAGGGGACGGCTATATAAAAGACAGATAGTTGCACAACCATCACAAAGTTCCATTAATAAAAAACCTTTTGAAGATACCTTAAAAATGCAATTAAACCGTTCGGACCGGAACCATTTTGAACCCATTCAACATGGTGGCAGGCAGAAACAAAAACCGGATTATAAAATTATTGAGCAGGATAAAGAAATCAAAGTTTATGAACCGAATAATCCGGAAGCCGATGAAAACGGTTATGTGAGAAAGCCGGATATTAACCTTGTGGAAGAAATGGTGGATATGATTTCCACAAGCCGAATGTATGAAGCTAATGTAACCGTCATGCAAGCCGCAAAAACCATGGCAAAAAAATCCCTGGAGATATAAGATGAAAATTTCAGGTAAGGTTTCCGCACTATACGGTTCTAACAGCAATCAACAAGGCACGGTAAAAGCCCTGCGCGAAAAGGCCATGCAAAAATTATTGCCAAAGGCGGGGAATGAAACAAAAAACACAATCAGAATATCCGGCGTGGAACTAAAAAACACGTTATCGGTCAGGGAGATTGATTCGCTTGGCGCGCTGTTTGGATATCAGGATGAGACCGCTGGCCGGTTGTATGGCAAAAACAATTTAAAAAATGTCCATGCGGGTATGTTGTTCGATATGAAGGGTTAAATGGTATCTGCCAAAGATTGTAAGAAAGCATGATAATGAGGTTAAAATGTCAACTATAAACCAGGTAACGTCTGTGAACTTAAGCGATTTAATACGGAACTCGTCATCGCGCACCCAAAACCTGAATGAGCAAATGAAGCCGCGTGATTTTGGTGAAACGATTTCAGATTTTATACAAGCTGTTAACCAGCAATCCAAAGACTCATCTCAAAAAGTAAGTGATGTTATCCAGGGGCGCTCACATAATTTGCACGAGGCTATGGCTTCTCTCGAAGAATCCGGGTTAAGTTTTAAACTAATGGTGGAAATACGGAACAAATTGCTTGAATCCTACAAGGAAATCGAGCGGATGCCTGTATAAATAAAGAAAACGGAATGGATGTATGAATCAGGTTATCGCACAATTAACACAGTTCTTTTTACAATATTCCCTGAAACAGCGGTTAATCATTTCTGGGATTGTTGTTGTCTTTTTGTCGATTGTTTTCACTTTGGTTATATGGGCCAATCGTACGGAATATGATGTTTTATATGCAAATCTTGACCCGCAGGATGCATCTGAGATCGTGACTGCGCTAAGTGCAGATAAAATCAAGTATCGTCTGGAAAACGGTGGGACCACCATTTATGTTCAGCAGGATGTCGTGGACGAATTACGTATAAAATACCATGATAAAAGCGGCGGCGCCCAGGCGCCACAGGGTTGGGACAAGGTTTTTGACCCGGATAAAGCGAACCTGGGCGAAACATCTACCATGCAACGCATGAAAATTATCCGGGCCCAGGAAGGGGAACTGGAGACATCGATTAATATGATCACCTGGGTAAAGCGCAGCCGGGTGCATCTCAATGTACCGGAACGAAGGCTTTTTGAAGATGACCGTCGTGGGTCCGCCTCTGTTATTCTCAACATATACGGTTCCAAAATATCAGAAGCCCAGCTAAAAAGTATTCCGGCAATGGTGGCCCATAGCGTGGATGGCGTGGCCGAAGCGGATGTTAGCGTTGTCGATAGCCATGGCAACCTTTTATATAATGGCGAAAGCGGATCATCCTTAGGTGAAACCGGCAACCAGTGGGAGTTGACCCAAAACCTGGAAAAAAACATAAAGATAAAAGTACGAAATTTAGTGGAGACCAGTGTTGGGTATGGGAATGCAAGCGTTCAGGTTGGGGTGGAGCTTAATTTTGACCAGGTTAATAAAACCATAAAAGACATAAACCCGGATGATGTAACCGTTCTTAGCGAGGAGATAATCAACCAAAATTCCAATGACAATACAGATTCATCCGCCGCATCAACGGAGAACAGTACCACAAATTATGAATTTAGCAAGGAAGTTTCCAACATCGTTCAGGGCATTGGTGACATCAAGCGTTTAACGGTATCCGTATTGGTTAACGGAAAATATGTGACCGCCACGGACGCCAATGGAAACGAAGTTAAAAATTATATACCGCTTGGGCAAAATGAGCTGGACGACCTGACACAATTGGTAAAAGCCGCCGTGGGCTATGATGATAAACGCGGTGATGTTGTATCGGTTATAAATATGAAGTTTGCAGACAAGCCGGTCTATGAAAGCAGTTTCTTAGACAACTTCAAAGACTTTGACATGTGGAAGCAAATTTTCACATATATCCTGATTGGCCTCGGGCTATTTATGGGGTTTAACCTGGTAAAAGGCCTGATGAACACCGAAGCCACCAGTAAGATACTACTTCCGTTTGAGATACAGCAAAAAGCGTTGGCCAGGGGACATCACCAATCTCTTTTACAGGTGCCTGAAGAAGAAGATGAGCTGTCCGAGGACCTGTACATCAGTAAATTAAGCCCGGAAGCACGCGCCAAGATGAAAGCAAATGATAAAATGACAAAATCCGTTGTGGCTTTTGCCCAAACAAATCCGCAACAAGCCACATCGTTGATGCGCGCGTGGTTAACAAAGGGGCCTCAATAAAATGCCGGAAACAGCAGTCGCAGTTCAGGAAAATCCAGTAGCTACAAACGGGCTTAATGCCAGACAAAAAATCGCCTTATTATTAGTTGTTTTCGGGCCGGACATTGCCGGCGAAGTTATGCGTCATTTCACCGAAAAAGAAGGAGAGAAAATATCCATTGAGATAGCAATGCTCAAAAATGTTTCGGTGGATATCTTAAGCGATACGATTGAAGAGTTCTACCAGATGATCCAGGCCAATGAATATATCGTTCAGGGCGGAATCCATTATGCGCGTGAAGCCCTGGAAAAAGCTTATGGCCTTAAAAAAGCAGAAGAGATCCTTAAACGGGTAGAAGCGGCCACGGAAGTCAGCGCCTTTTATCTTTTACAAACAGTGGATGACAAACAGCTTCTTAACTTTTTACAAAATGAGCACCCGCAAACGACCGCGCTTATCCTGGCCAATTTAAAACCACAACAGGCCGCGGCGCTTCTGTCGGAGCTGCCGGAAGAATTTCAATATGAAATTGCCTATCGGGTGGCCACCATGGAAAAAACATCGCCGGAACTTATCGAGGATATTGAAGATGTTTTGCGCGAACAAATGGGCAGTATCTTTTCCGGCGGTCTTAGCAATACAGGGGGTGTGGGCGCGGTTGCAGAAATACTTAACTCGGTCAGTCGATCTGCTGAAAAGAATATCCTGGGCAGTCTGCGTGAACGGGATGCCGAGCTGGCAACTGAGATCAATGAACTCATGTTTATCTTTGAAGATTTGATCACACTGCCACCGGCCACAATCCAGAGTATTCTTAAAGAAGTTAAATCGAATACACTGGGCATGGCGCTTAAGGCAACCACCCCTGAACTTAGAGACAAGATATTTGCCAACATGTCGGAGAGAGCTGCCGATATGCTGAAGGAAGAGCTTGAATATATGGGCGCGGTCCGTTTGAAGGATGTTGAAGACGCCCAAAAAGATATTCTGGAAGTTGCACGTCGCCTTGAAGAATCGGGAGAAATTCAATTGACCCGTGGTGACCAGGACGAATTAATCGAATAGGAATAAAATGGCCCAGACAGTCTTTAAATTGAACCGTAAACCCAAGGGGATAAAAGATCACAACATTTACAATGCAAATGTTCTCAAGGAGCGGATGATCAACCCGGATCTGGACGGACCGGCGGCAAAGGATGAAATAATAAATGACGCCCGGCAAATTAAACGTCTGCAAGACCGGATCAAATTGCTGGAAGGTGAATTGCAAAATACCCGCGAAGAATCTTTTCAGGCAGGATATGATGAAGGCAAGCAACGTACAATGCAGGATGCCTTAAACCGAATTGAAGCTGCAAAGCATGAGATGCATGCGCTGGAGAATCAGTTTACGGAAACCCTGGAGAACTTAGAAAGGCCCCTATTGGAATTGGCAAAAATTATGGCCGAAGAAGTGATTGGTGTCCATTTAAAACTTAATGATGACTCACAGGAAATTTTAAAAATGCGCTTACATTCCATGCTTGAAGAGGTGATTGAACAAAATCATATAACGGTCCAGGTAAATTCCGGGCAATTGGACGCTCTTCATGACAGCCCGATTGTAGAACAGCTTAAAACGAAGACCGGGAAAAGCATGAATTTTGTGGGAAATACACAACTTGCCGAGGGTGAGGCAATTGTTGAATCCGAAGATTATTATGTTGATGGCACATTTAAAAATAACCTGAACAAATTAAAAAGCGCCATGGAGCAAGGGGAAAACAATGAGTGAACTTGCGGACAAGTTTTTATCTTATCAGAAAAAGGCCAGGCAAATTCGGCCCGTACTTGCCGATGGTAAGGTGTCGCGTGCCACGGGACTGGTTATTGAAGCCACTGCCAGGCAGGGTACGGTAGGCGATATCTGCGATATAGTCACTTCGTCGCACCATTCTATCCGCTCGGAAATTGTTGGTTTTCGGGATAAACGTTTGCTTTTAATGCCGTTGGGAGAAACCATTGGCGTTGCTCCGGGCAACCGGGTCATATTAAATCCGGAACCCCTGAAAATCCCCGTGGGACAAAATTTATTAGGGCGTGTCCTCAATGGGCTGGGGCAACCCATTGATGGCAAGCCCCCAATTCATTCCAGATATCTGCGACCGGTTTATAACACGCCGCCAAACCCCTTGGTGCGCAAGGTGATCAAGGAACGGATGGAAACAAGCATCCGGGCCATCGATGGCCTGATAACCTTAGGCAAGGGGCAGCGCGCCGGTATATTCGCCGGCAGTGGGGTTGGTAAAAGCGTGTTGTTGGGCATGATGTCCAAATACTCCGATGCGGACGTAAATGTAATTTGTCTGATCGGCGAACGCGGCCGTGAGGTGCGTGAGTTTGTTGAACGCGACTTAGGTGAAGATGGTTTAAAACGTTCGGTTATTATTGTTGCCACGAGTGACCAGCCTGCGACCGTCCGGATCAAATGTGCCTTAATTGCCACAACAATAGCCGAATTTTTCCGTGACGAGGGAAAGAATGTTTTGTTGATGATGGATTCATTGACAAGGGTGGCCATGGCCCAGCGGGAAATTGGTTTGGCCATAGGTGAACCCCCGGCGTCCAAAGGCTATACACCGTCTGTTTTTGCCCTGTTGCCACGTTTGCTGGAGCGGGCAGGGAACAGCGATGTGGGAAGCATTACCGGGCTTTATACCGTTTTAGTGGATGGGGACGATATGGATGAGCCGATAGCCGATGCGGCCCGTTCTATTTTGGATGGACACATAGTGCTTTCCCGTAAAATTGCCCACCGTGGCCATTTTCCGGCGATCGATGTACTGGAAAGTGTAAGCAGGGTCAAGAATGATGTTATGACCGATAAGCAAAAAATGATGTCATTAAAAATTTTACAACAGATGGCCGTGTACAGGGAGTCGGAAGATTTGATAAATATTGGTGCATACAGCCGTGGCAGCAACAAGGAAATAGATGCGGCAATTGATAACATTTCCAATATAAACGCTTTTTTGAAACAGGGTATTGATGAAGGTTCAAATTACTTCCAGGTACTGGAAATGCTTGAGCAAGTGGCGCAGGGGGCAAGCTGATGGCACGGTTTAAATTCTCTTTACAAAAAGTTTTGGACATACGGAAACACCGGGAAGACCAAAAGGCAATAGAGATGCAAAAAATCCAAATGCAATTGATAAAGGCACAAAAAAAATTGCAGGCTATAAACGAACACAAAATTAAGGCGCTTGGCCAGCCCACTCAACCGGTTGTGGATTTGACCATGCACCGGGTACATAATGATTATCTAAACCAATTAAGCAGTCAGATAATGAAACAGCAGCAAAAAATACAATCGGTTATGAAGCAAGTGGATGATAAAAGGAAAGAATTGGCAGGGGCGGTCCAGGAACGCAAAGCAGTGGAACTGTTAAGGGAGAAACGCCTGATGGATCATAAAAAAGAAATAAATCGGAAAGCGGCAATTCAGGAAAATGAAGTGGCCCTGCGTATGGCAACACAAACTAATTAGAAGAAGTGGCTATGAAAGGATTGTTTGTTTTTTTTATCGGATTATTGCTCATGGTGGGACTTTTTTACGGAGCGTTGAAATATGTAAAAGATGAGCAGGCAAAGGTCTTTAAGGCCCTGGCCGAGACGGACTCCACTTTTACGTTGGAAGGCCCATTGGATGAAACCGATAGCCTAAGAAAGGTCATCGCGCAAATCCAGACCGAAGTGGTTAGACGCGATCAAAAAGTTGATAGCCTGAACAGCGCGCTTTCATCAAAATTGATCGTTACCAAAAAGCAAAAGGAAATAGCAGAGAAGCTTAAAAATAAACAAAATATGGTCAGTG
>CAYWBI010000016.1:0-39420 GCA_964456445.1 uncultured Calditrichaceae bacterium | reverse complement strand
GATAGTTAATACTCCAGGCGATGTAGTGCAACCGACGATATATTCATGTCGTCTCTTTTGTTTTCTCTTCGAGTGGCATACCAAAAACATCCAGGCCTTCGAGTGAAGCGGCATCGACCATTTCATCCCACATCTCAAAGGTCTTTTGAGCTTCCTGTTCATCAATAATATTCAGGGCAAAACCCGCATGTATAATCGCATATTGCCCGATCTCTATCTCGGGCACATATTCCAGACAGGCGGTGTTTATCGTCCCGGAATAATCCAGCCTGCCCATCTTAAGACCGTGTTCATCATATATTTCAATCAGTTTTCCTGGAATGGCCAAACACATATCTTCCTCCGATTTATGAGAATTCAGTTGTAACTATTCAGCTAAAAGGTTCTAAGTATTTTTTTTAGCTTTACTTATGCTATCCTGGTTTTACGTTTATTAGATCATCATTATTCATCAATTTTTTAGTTTTATTTTTTACATCAAAGTCGCAAAAACGCTAAGTTTCTTTAATGATTTTCTTTGCGGTTATTAGTTAAACGTTATTTAATTATAAATTTTCGTTTACTCACTTTAATTTTTATATAGCTGAATAGTAACATTTAATTTATTTATAAGCGGCGATAGCGATCTGCCCAAGGGCCAGCCCGCCGTCATTGGCCGGAACCTGTGCATGGGTGAGCAGCTCAAAATCATTCTGCAACAAAAGGGCTTGTATTTTCTTAAAAAAATAGCGGTTCTGATACACACCGCCGCTCAGCCCCACCCTGTTGATTTGATATTTCTCCCGCGCGGCAAGAGCCGTTTCGCAAAACAGCCGGGCCAGGGTATTATGGAAGCGGGCAGCTATCTGCGGAACCGGCACATCGTTCAGAAAGTCGGATACAATATTTTGTATGAATCCCTTCAATGGTAATATACCGTGCCGGTTTTTAAAATATTTTATGATTGGATAAAAACCATCTTCCTGTACCTCGCTGATCATTTCCAGCCGGACGGCGGCTTCGGCTTCAAAGGAAGCCCGGTCGCAAAGACCCAAAATGGCCGAAACACCGTCAAACAAACGGCCACAGCCCGAAGTTTGGGGACTGTTTATTTTTTTTCGGATCATTTGCCGGACGATGTTAAGGTCGTTTTTTTTAATTCGATCTAAAAAAGGCAAGTCAATATTGGAAAGGTCCTGACCATACACAGCCAACAGATAGCTCAGGCCCATACGCCAGGGTTCTTTTATGGCCGACGCCCCTCCGGGCAAAGCAACCGGTTGCAGCCAGGCAAAACGTTCAAAGCCCTTAAAATCCCCCACCAACACTTCCCCGCCCCAAATGGTACCGTCCGTTCCATACCCTGTGCCGTCCAGTATCAGCCCGATGGTCGGTTCCATCACATGATTTTCCGCCATTACCGCTGCGAGATGGGCGTGATGATGTTGTACCTCAATCAACGGTAATCCCTGCTGCCGCGCCCATTTTGCGGAAAGGTATTCCGGGTGCAGATCACAGACAATCCGCTGTGGTTTTATTTGAAGTGTCCCACACAGATGGGCGATGCTCTCCTCAAAAAACGCCAGGGCCTTAGGATTATCCAGATCACCGATATGCGGGCTAAAAAAAACTTCTTCCCTGCGGGATACGGCAACGGTGTTTTTTAATTCGGCGCCACAGGCCAACATGCTGTCAGGGGTTTTAAAATTCAGGAAAAACGGCGCGGGCGCATATCCGCGTGATCGCCGGATAAGACGCTGCTTCCCTGCTACAACATTGGCAATGGAATCATCGCAACGGTGCAGTATTTCTCGGTTATGGACCAGAAAGAAATCGGCGATCTCCCGCAAACGCTCAAACGCTTCATCATTTTTTATGGCGATCGGTTCCTCACTATAATTGCCGCTGGTCATCACCAGTGCGTCAAAATGTTTTAACAGCAAAAAGTGCAAGGGCGTATAGGGCAGCATACAGCCCAGGTAGTTATTGTCCGGCGCGAGGCTGTCCGGAAAACGGCAATTTTCCTTTTTACTTAGCAGGACGATTGGCCGGGCCGGGCTTTGCAACAAGGTCTGTTCCGCCTGTGATACGACGCAGATTTCTTTTAAAACCTCCCTATCACGAACCATCAGGGCAAAAGGTTTGGTCATGCGTCCCTTACGTTGCCGTAATTTTAAAATAGCCTGCGGATTGCAGGCATCCACGGCAAGATGAAAACCACCCAAACCGCAGATGGCCACAATAGCCCCCTTTTTTAAACGCGCAACGGTTTCTTCCAGTGGGTCCGCACAATCGAATAGAACGCCTTCAGCCCCATGGGCAAAAAGACGGGGGCCGCAATCGGGGCAGGCATTGGGCTGGGCATGAAAACGTCGGTCAAGTGGATCATGATACTCCCGGGCACAATCCGGGCACATGGGGAAAACCCGCATGGATGTAAGTGGCCGGTCATAGGGAATGTCGGAGATAATCGTAAAACGCGGCCCGCAATTGGTGCAATTGATAAAGGGGTATCGAGAGCGGCGGTCAGACGGGTCTTCCAGTTCGGCCAGGCATTCATCGCAGACGCAAACATCGGGCGATATAAAGGTGCTGGCCGGGGCATTGTCATCGGTCAAGTCGATATGAAAATCATCTTCGTTTATGGGAGAGAGTTCATCAATGATGATGCTTTTGATTCGGGAGAGCGGCGGCGGATCCCGCCGTAGATGTTGTGTGAATTTATCCAAAGCGCGTGGCGGGCCCTGCACCTCAATGTGTACGCCGTTACTATTGTTACTTACAAAACCGCTCAGGCCATATTGACGGGCAATACGATGGATAAAGGGACGGAAGCCCACGCCCTGCACAATACCATTTATAGAAAACCGTTGCCGTTTGCTTTTTTGTCCATTCAACACCTGCCCCGCCATTTTTAAGCCCTCTTTTCACCGACAAACTTTCGTAACCAATCATACCATTCATCCAACCCGGCGCCGCTACGGCATGAAGTCTCAAATATTGTAAGTTCCCCATTGATCAGCAGCGCATTTTTCCGAACGGTTGCCATATCAAAATCACACAGTTCCAGCATATCAATTTTGTTGATAATCATAACCGAGGCATTACGGAACATTTTAGGGTATTTCAAGGGTTTGTCGTCGCCTTCGGTCACGCTTATCAGCACCACCTTCATATCCTCGCCCAGGTCATATCCGGCCGGGCACACCAAATTGCCCACATTTTCGATGATGAACAAATCCAGGTCTTGCGTATCGAGTTCCGGCAAGACCCGACTGACCATCTTTGCATCGAGATGACAGGAACCGCCGGTCACCAATGGTTTAATTTTTTCACCGCCCGCCTTTATCAGCCGATTGGCGTCGTTTTCCGTCTGCACATCACCGGCCACCATTCCAATGCGCATTTCAGCGCCAAGGGCCTGCAGGGTTTTTTCCAAAATACTGGTTTTGCCCGAACCGGGCGAGCTGACAAAGTTTAATGAGGCCACCTTGTCCTTTTTCAGCTGTTCCCGTATTTCAGCCGCCAGTTTGTCGTTTTCGGACAAGACCTTTTTTTCCATTTGAATTGTTGCAACCATCTTGTTCTCCTATTGATGTCTCTATAATCATTTTGCTATAAACATTTCACGCCTACGGCGTTTATTATTTCTTTTACCTTATTGATATCAAATCCCCGTTTAAACATGTAAAAGTTTTAAATATCTCCGGGAAGCGTATGAACAACGTGTTTAAAGTATTTTGTATTTTGTATTTTGTATTTTGTATTTTTTCTTTAAAAAGGTCTTCATTGTAATTCGTTTTAATTGTGGCAGAAAGCCCGTAGAGCCTTATTTTATCCTCATTTTACGGTTACAATCCCAGGAATTTTATGGCCACACCACATAGGAAAATAGCCATCCCTGAGATAGGATGGATGTATTTCTCAAACACATTCCATTTTATTTTGGACATTCCCCAGGCCGAACTTAAAACAACAGTCAGCATGGTTATAATTGTAACCGCGCCAAACACGGCGACGACCCATAGCAGATTCCACCAGTTGCCCCTGGCGGCGGGGTACATTACCAACGGGATCAACGGTTCGCATGGCCCCAGCACAAAAATAACAAAAAGGGCCCAGGGGGTTGCTTCTTTTGACAGATGCATAAAATGATGTTTGTGGATGTGTGTATGGTGATGATCGTGTTTATGGGTCAAAACCCCGGATGCATCCAGGTGGCAATGATCGGCGCCACCGCGGTACATGCGGTGAAGGCTCCAAACAAAATAACTCAGACCGAAAACAATAAGCATCCAGGCGGCAAAATCACCACGCAGAGACTCAATACTTTCCAACTTAAACACTTCCAGGGCGAAAGCCACACCAATCAGACCCAACACCACCGAACTCATCACATGTCCCACACCACACCAAAAGGTGACCCAGCTTGTTTTGGCCATGGACCATTTACCCGCCCGGGCCATCATGATAAAGGGCAGATAATGATCCGGTCCCAAAAGAGTATGAATAAAGGCAATGGAGGCCGCGGTGGCCATCAACAGGATTATTTCATTGCTCATCTAAAATTTCCTCCTCTTCCATTTCGATATAGCTGATATCCAGCTCTTCACCTTTTTGGATTTTTATGGATGTCGAAGCACAATGTGGACAGGCAAAGATCAGATTCCGAACGGTGAATGAATTATGGCAGGCATTACATTTTCCGCTAAGTGGGACTTCTTCGATAACAAGTTTTGCGGAGTTTAAAGGCGTTTCTAATTTTATGGCGTCAAAACCAAACTCGAGGGCATCCGGTAAAATACCGCTTAAAACACCAACTTTCAGGCCTATTGCCCTTACCCGGGGCAGGTTTTCAGTTCGGACTTCATCCACAATGATATCAATAATTGATGATGCTATAGAAAGCTCGTGCATGAATGAACCCCTTTAAACCTATTGTAAATATACATAATTCCTTGTATTGATTAAAACATAATCTTCCCTATGGGGGGCTTTTTCAAAAAGTATTATCATTTATTGCAGTATAAAGTTTTCACTTTTGGGATAAATTCAAAATTAGCGTCTAATATCCATAGATTTTTTTTATAAAGCCACAGTGCCCGAGGCAGTCATGCTTGCGGGTGACTGAAAAGCAGTAACTTTGGCCCGCTATAAATTAACTTTGAATTTTTACACCATCCTTGATTTCGGCTTTTACCAGATTTATAATGCGCGGAATGGCCGCGCCAATCTCAGGCGACAACTCAAGGGAAAGCCCCTCAGGCAGAGGGGCAATACTCACCGCATACAGAACGATGTTGGGGATATCGTTCATAAGATAAAAGGCATCGAGTAAATCTTTTAAGCCGATATCATGGGCGGTTAATGTTTGTGGATAGTCTTTGCTGAATTTTGGTATTAGGCGTTTTACGGTACCCGGTTTACTCTCATCTATCGTAGCGTCAACAAGGATGACCTTATCGGCTTCCTGCATTAGCCCCAACAGATTAAAACTGCCGGTTCCGCCATCAATAACCTCAATGTTTTCGGGGAGTTCAAAAGCATTAAGCCGGTTTACCACATGAACGCCAACGCCTTCGTCGCCCATCAAGATGTTTCCAATTCCAAGTATAACAATTTTTTCAGACTTCACACTCATTCCTTCGGGTTTGGCCAACGGACTTATTTTCTGGATTAATTTTTATTTTGTATCCCCATTTTTAATATTTTTTTCCTTTTCAAATTTCCAGCCGCCCACCATCGAAGAGGTGGTCCCCCTTCCCTCGATATAATCATGATAAAACACCAGATATAAATGAATAATAATAAAAACAATAAAGAACCACATAAAGATATGATGCCACTGACGCACAGCCATATCGCCGCCCAACAAGGGAATTGCCCATCTGAATAATTGTGGCAACCAGGCATGACTATTGGCCGAATAAAGGGCAAAACCTGTGACCGATTGAAAGGCAAAAGCCAGGAAAAGCAGAAAATAAACAAATCCGGCAAGCGCGTTATGTCCAATTTCAATGCGTTCGGAAGGATCCGTTTGAAGTACATCTACTTTTAAAATTTTACCCATTTCCTTCCATTGCTCTTTTTTTACGGGAATAAAATTTCGCCAGCGGGCAAATTGATTGCCGACAAAACCCCAATAAACCCGCACCAAAAAATTAAAAAAGAATACAAATGCGGATACGAAATGGATAAAACGGACGGTTCCAAACCAATATTGCTGGTATGCTTCGCTTGCATAGAAGATACGTAACGGATGTCCGATTAAAAAACCTGTAATTATCAACAACGTGATGGCAAAGCCATTGATCCAGTGATAGAGGCGAACAGGAAATTCCCAGACATATAAGCGGTTATAAAGCGCCTTTTGTGAAGTATTCATCTATCCTCCTCACACCATTTTAATTTTGTGTATATGTTTTCCATCGGGATCATACAGATGTACGGCACACGCCAGGCACGGATCAAATGAATGTATTGTCCGAATAATTTCCAGGGGTTGATCAATATTAGCAACCGGGGTCCCGATCAACGCGGCTTCAAACGATGATTTTTCACCGTTTACATCACGTGGCGAGGCATTCCAGGTGGTTGGTACAACCATCTGGTAGTTGGCAATTTTACCGGATTCTATTTTTATAAAATGGGCCAGGGCCCCGCGTGGCGCTTCGGACATGCCAACGCCTTCACAACTATCCGGCCAGGTATCCGGTTCCCATTTTTCCCGTGTAAAGGTAGCCGTGTCACCGGCCTTTATGTTGGCAAGCAAATCATCGTAAAAACCCTGCAACCATTGCCCAACCAATTTTGTTTCCAAACCCCGGGCTGCCGTTCTGCCCAGTGTGGAAAATAAGGCTGTAACCGGAACATTCAATTTTTTAAGGGTTGCATTTACCAAATCTTTTACTTCTGGTACCCCTGAAGCATAGGCAACAAGCATACGGGCCAACGGGCCAACTTCCATGGGCTTGTTCTTCCAACGTGGCGTTTTTACCCATGAATATTTATTACTTACATCCAAATGGTCAAAGGGCGGTTTTGGGCCCGTATAATTAAATTCGGTTTCGCCATCCCAGGGATGCAGAGCGGTCTCATCCCCTTTTGAATATTTATACCATGAATGTTTGATTTGTTCTTTTATCTGTTCGGGGTCACGGGCATCAATTTCATGTACCTGGGATAAATCCCGGCCCAGAATGATTCCGCGCGGATATTTGAACGAAGCGGTTTGATTATAGCCGTTCGTAGGGAAATCACCATAAGACAAGTAGTTTTCCAAACCACCACCGATGGCCCCCCAGTTTTTATAATAGCCGGCGATGGCAACCAGGTCCGGAATATATACCTGGTTTATAAATGTATTTGCATTTTTAATCAGTTGTCCAATAAAATTTAACCGTTCACTGTTAATTGCGTTCACTTCATTTAAATTTATCGAGCAGGGAACGCCCCCCACCAGATAATTGGGATGCGGGTTCTTACCGCCGAAAATTGCATGGATCTTTACAATCTCCTTTTGCCATTCCAGCGCTTCAAGATAATGGGCCACGGCCAACAAATTGATCTCGGGAGGCAATTTCATCGCCTTATGCCCCCAGTATCCATTTGAAAATATTCCAAGCTGACCGCTATCCACAAAAGTCTTGACCCTATTTTGAATATCACTAAAATAACCGTTTGAGGATTTTGGCCAATGACTGATGGAGCGCGCGATTTTTGAGGTTTCCTTCGGATTTGCTTTTAACGCCGAGACCACATCCACCCAGTCCAGGGCATGTAAATGATAAAAATGAACAACATGGTCCTGAACATAAAGTGTTGCCTCCATAATGTTTCGTATCAATTCCGCATTCTTAGGCACATTTATCCCAATGGCATCTTCAACCGTACGGACACTTGTCAATGCATGGACGGTTGTACAAACGCCACAGGCACGTTGTGTAAATGCCCAGGCGTCCCGAGGGTCCCGACCTTTTAATATTATCTCAAGACCTCTGACCATCATCCCGGAGCTGTAAGCATCGGTAATCATACCGTTTTCAACAACGGCTTCGACCCGTAAATGACCCTCAATACGGGTAATCGGATCTACAACGATTCTTTTGGTTGCCATCAGCTGTTACCTCCTTCATTTTCATCATTCACCTCAACCGACTCATCCTTAAGTTTTTTAATAAGTTTTCGCTTCCTTATATTTGTCGTTATGGCATGTGCCGCAACACCGGCAACGGCCCCTGCGCCCACTATCGCGCCAACTGTGTCTGCTGTGGACTCGACACCAAAACCGGGGAATGAGGCCAGGTGTTGATAGAACGGCCCATTGTCCCAGAAACCGTTTTCGCTACAACCAAGACATCCATGACCTGATTGAATAGGATAACTGACACCACCATTCCATTTTGTAACCGCACAGGCATTATATGTAACCGGACCGCGACAGCCCATCTTATAAAGACAATATCCTTTTCTCGCATTGTCATCATCAAAGGATTCCACAAACAAACCGGCGTCATAATAGGGTCGCCGATAACAGGTATCGTGAACCCTTCTTGAATAAAATTCCTTCGGACGGCCCTGGCTGTCCAGTTCCGGTATGCCGCCATAAACCAGCAAATGAGTGATTACACCGGTCATGACATCGGCAATAGGCGGGCAACCAGGAACCTTTATCACCGGCTTGTCAATCAATTTATGAATAGGCGTTGCATTGGTCGGATTGGGCTTGGCGCTTTGCACACATCCGTTAGAGGCACAACTGCCCCAGGCAATGATAGCGGCCGCATCCTTTGCCGCTTCTTGCAATATTTCCTCGGCGGAGCGACCGCCAATCATACAAAAAACACCATCATTGCCAGCGGGAACCGATCCCTCAACCAATAAAATATATTTACCGGGGTATTTTTTTATGATATCCGCATAGCTTTTTTCCGCCTGGTGGCCGGAGGCAGCCATAAGCGTTTCGGTATAGTCCAGAGAAAGATAATCGAACACAACATCCGCTACGATTGGATGGCTCGAACGTATAAATGATTCACTACAACAGGTACATTCCTGAAAATGTAACCAAATAACCGGCGGACGAGGTTTGGTTTCAAACGCATGAACGACCTGAGGCAAACCAAGCGTTTCAATTCCCACAATGGCCGCTGCCGCAGAACAATACTTTAAAAAATCCCTGCGGGAATAACCTTTGAGTTCAATCGCTTCGCGCATAGTTGGCATTTTATTGGACATGGAAACCTCCCTTTTTTGGATAAAATTACTCTCATTTCAATACTTGTCTTCTTTAAAGTTCTAATCGTTTTTCTCATCCGACGGTGTGCATTTCCTTACAATATAATCCATCGAAACCGCAAGAGAGTCACCGAGATGAACGTCTTTTAGGTCTTGCATGGCTATATTGATATATGCCGGATGAAGTAAGATTTTGCCAAACTGGCCATTACTGTCTTTAAACATCTCAACGACGGTACCGGAAAATGCAATTTGCCTGGTGTTTTTTTCTATTGTCATTTAATTTTTTGGGAAAAGGATAAGATGCAACCTAATAGAGCAACAAACATGCCAGATGAGAAAACCCGCTATTCAGGGGAAAAATGGGATGGGATGAAAAACAATAAACGGAAATGCGTACTATAATTTACGGATTTCCGCAGATTGGCTCTGAGAAGATTTCAGAATATGATGCTTTTTTAGTTTGTCCCGAAAAGTTGACAAACTAATTTTCAACATTCGGGCGGCCTGGGATTGATTGTTTTCATTGTCCCGCAAGGCCTGTTTTAACAATCGGGTTTCCAGACAAGTCATGATCTGGCCAAGACTCAATTCATCTCTTGTAAAACAGAGGTCACAGGCTTTTAACCATACATCCAGACTCTCTCTTTGCCTTATCTCGGCGGGCAGGTTTTTTAGATCAATTTTGTCTTCCGCAAACAAAGCCAGTCTTTGTACCACATTTCTAAGCTCCCGTACATTGCCGGGCCAATTGTAGGATTTTAATGCCGTTAATGCATCGCTGGTCAGTACAATTTTTTTACCATTTGCATAGCACTTTAAAAAATGTGAGACGAGCTCAGGCACATCATCCTTGCGTTTGCGAAGTGGAGGGATATATATTGGCACTACATTTAGACGATAGTACAGATCCGAGCGGAATTTTTTTTGTTCAATTAATACTTTCAAATCTATTTTGGTAGCCGCTATCAGGCGTACGTCAACCGCAATTGATTTTGTGCCACCGATACGCATCAACTCCCTGGACTCAAGCACACGCAATAATTTTGCCTGAATATTTAGCGGCACGTCATCAATGTCGTCTAAAAAAATACTGCCGCCTTCCGCAAGCTCAAACAATCCTTTTTTGTCACAATGGGCCGAGGTATATGCACCTTTTTCATGGCCAAACAATTCACTTTCCAATAATTCCGCAGGGAGCGCAGAGAGTCCGACTTTTACAAATGCCTTATCCTTCCGATTGCTGGAGTGATGAATATAATCGGCAAATATTTCTTTACCGACCCCGGTTTCCCCTACAAGAAGAACGGTACTGTTCGAATTAGATATTTTATTAAGGTGAGTTATAAGTTCCAGCATCCGCCCGTTTTGGGTAACAATTGGAACAATCTGGTTTGATTGCATTATATCATCCATTTGTTTTGAGTAGGGTATAAAGCTAAGTGCAGAACCCATTATAGTAAAAGTACGGGTTTATTACAAGGATTTACAAAACGGACTGGGAAATTTTTGAAATTCTGTTTAGCTAAATCAAGTTGGATATAGGTATAATGTTTTCTATGGCAGCTCAAAGCGCTGTAGAATTGCTGCTTTACCGCGCTCAATCTGTTTGCCATCAATCACGCAGCACACGCTGGATATGCTGCTGCTGATACCAAGAATATTGATACCGGCGCTTCCGAGCAAACTACAAAAACGGGCGGCAATTGCCGGTTTTTCCCTAAAATGCGGCCCATAAATCCCCAGTGTTGCCACATTTTCCGTTTTATGGATGTGATAAGGCGCCACCGCTTCCCTGTTGTCTTCCATAAAGGCGTCCACCTGCGGGACAAAGGAATTTTTAATACAGATGACCATTACGGAGTTCCCGTCCATTGCGCTGGATTCGGTGATAAATTCCAGATTGATGTCGCGACGGGCATAAAATTTCAATATAATTCCGGCCGAACCCGGCACATCTTTTAATGTGGTGATCCGGTACAAAGTTAAATCCCGGCTCTCAATTAATCCGCCAATTTTCATTGTTTCTTTTTATCCTTTACGACGGAAAATTATGTTCCGTATTTAAAGGTAAGGTAACACTGAACTTTGTCCCTTCGCCTTCCTTCGACTCCACTTCGATCTGACCCGCATAATTTGTTACGATCTGCTTTACCAAACTCAATCCCAGGCCGGTGCCGAATCCCGTTTCCTTTTGAGCATTCCCTGCCCGGTAAAATTCATCAAAAATATGCGCCTGCTCCGCCGCTGGAATACCAATTCCATTGTCACTGACTTCCACCATCAACCAGACATTCCCAAAGGTTTGAACGGAAATTCTTATATCACCACCGCTTTTGTTATAACGCAGGGCATTGCTTATCAGGTTGCCAAAAAGCTGTTCAAAATCAGTCGTATCGCCCAGAATATACACTTCATGCGGGCCAAAATCTTCGGTTATGTGAATATTCTTAGCATTGGCAACGGACCGGTTGTTCGCAATTACTTTTTGAATCACCTGTATGATATCCAGTTTTATCAGCCGCTTCTCAGGCAGGTTTTGTTCCCCCCGAAGCCTGGAAAGCATCAATAACTCCCGGATGATATCCAACATTTGATCACAGCGCAAGGACGCCTTTTGCAAGATGGACTTTGCCTTAGGATCGAGCACATGGGCAAATATCTTTGTAACGCTATCTATGGATGTTTTTACCGCGATCAATGGTGACTTTAGTTCATGGGATGTAAAGCGAAAAAAGCGGGCCTTTTCTTCATCACGTTTGATCAATTCCTGATTCAAGCCATCGATCTTCCGCTTACTTTCCCTGAATATCCATACAAAAGATGTGGCAATATAGGTAGTAATATAAATGGCCAGCGTAAAAACAGTTAAGACTAATATCGAGAAGGCAACATTTTCATGTAAATCCGCATGAAAAATACAGTGGTGGGCAAAAAACTGAACATATTCCCCAACCACCAGCCCGGTGAACATAAGCACCACAAATGTAGCAATATAATAAGGAATTGGGCGCGGGAACAGGATACTGCTCAACACAATGTGAAACACAAAAAAGATGTACATGGGGTTCTCAATTCCGCCGGTCATATTGATTAACCAGGAAAGTACAAACAGATCGACAAGGATATGCAGCAACAAAAAATACAGCTCCTTGCGGAATGAGAAATGCCGGTACACCTTAAAAACGAGGAAATAAAGCAGATTAATAACCGCCAGAATAAACAAGATGCCCCATACACTTTCATACGGAATATCCAGTTCAAAAAATGACCGGGTGACAATCGTGGCCGATAAAAATCCGGCAATGGCAATCCAGCGCAACCGGATCGACCAATTTATTTTTGATTGTAGAATCGCCTTGTTCAAAAATGGAAAACGATCTTCGAAAAAAGAATGACTTTCCATAGCGCCCCTTTAAAACCCCAGTGTACTTTTTATAACATCTATTAGCTTGTCCGGGTTCACCGGTTTCTCGATAAATTCACTAACCGGCAGGAAATCTTCATCCTTTTCCTTATCAAATTCAAAGCCTGTTTCCTGACTCACGGCCGTAAGCATGATAATGGGGATATCAGCCGTTTCATCGTCATTCTTTAATTGATATGCAACCTGAAAACCTTCGTCCTGGGCGCCCATCATCACATCTAAAAGCACCAGGTCCGGATTCTCTTTTTTTACAAGTGCCTGCCCTTTCGCACCATCCTGGGCGTCAATAACTTCAAACCCTGCATCTTCCAGTGTTAAACGCATGGCTTCCACCAGATCAATATCATCATCAATTATTACTATTTTTTTTGACATAATTACCTGCCTCCTGATAGATCAGTTCAATTATCTTTGGGATACTTTTTTCTACTTCCGGTGACATCGTAGTATCAAAGATCAATTCCAATGGTTCTACGCCAAGAACTTTACATGACATCACCGGCCCTAATTGACGGGCCATGCCATAGATTTGTGCAAACCCATAACTATGTAGCGAGACTAAATTATTCAACTTCTCTATGGATACATCATCCACATCAAATAAACATACATCACCGGGCTTCCGGCCCATCCGGGCACAGTCCACAATCAACAACGGATTGCTGCCGATCAGATGATCCAAAAGGGTAAAGGCATCTGCCCCGGCATCAATCAACATAAAAGGCAAGAGGCTATTTTGCTCCCCCAGAATTTCAATCACCGCCGGTCCAACGCCGTCATCACCACGCAGCCGGTTTCCAATTCCTATTACTTTTAACATATTTTTAATCATTTCTTAATTCAGACTATACCCATTTAGGATTTTCGGCCACTGTTATTCCATAAATTTCACATTTAACATGTGCACGGAACAGGAGATACAAGGATCATAGGCCCGTACCAACATTTCCAATTTATGGATAATTTGCTGTTTGTCCTCATCAATTATTTCAGGAACCAGCTTTTTCATATCATCATCGATGTTGGCCAGATTTTGACCCGTGGGGATGATGCAATTTGCTATTTCGACCAGTCCCTGACGGTTGTAAGTATAATCGTGGAACAAGATGCCGCGTGGAACTTCTGAAAGTCCGAAACCACGGCCATAACGCGTGGGTTTTTGATTGGGTTTTTCGTTTTTCAACCCTTCATCCAGTAGAGTATCTATCAGTTCGATCGTATTTTCGATACAGTTTGCAACCTCAACCAATTGCGCGATGGTGTTCATATAAGGGTTAAAGCAGGGCGCCTTTAGTCCAAGTTTACCAGCGACCTGTTTGGCAAAGGGCCTTAATTGTTCGTGACTGTTATTATAACGGGCCAACGCACCAACCATGTACGAGCTGCGGCTAAAACGGGCATGTTTGCTTGACGAATGCGGTACAACAAATTCATTGGTCACCGAAAGATAATTCTCCTTGGGATATACGCCACTGTCAGAAGAATAGATCATACCATCATATAAACCATACTCGGTATTGCTTTTAACACTGATGTATTCGGTTTCACGTTCAAAAACGGGAATCTTGTCAACCAGCGATGCCACAACATCCACAATATATTTAGCGTCATCAATTCCCTGCGTGGCAAACTTATCTCTTAGCTTCTTTAAGCTTTTTACCGAAGGGATAGAAGTAAATCCACCGGGCACACAACTAATTGGATGAATCGCCCGTCCGCTTATCAAGTCTCCAATATCATTCGCCAAACGTTTTAGACGCAAAGCTGCAAGAACAACTTCTCTATGGGTGTTTATCAGTGGAAACACCGAACCGACACTTAGGAAATCCGGTGCCGCCAAGAACAAGGCATGTAGTGTATTACTCTGAAAAGTAGCCCCGTCAACTAGAATGCGACGCAGCAATTCGGTTTGCCGGGAAATTTCCAATCCAAGAGCATTTTCAGTTGCTTTGAGAGAAGTTATCTGATGTCCAAGCGAACAAATGCCACAGATACGGGAAGTGATAATCGCAACTTCCTGAAAATTCCGTCCTTTTAGCATGGCTTCAAAAAAACGTGGCGCTTCCACAATATCCAATTCTGCCTTTTCAAGGATTCCATTCTTCATATTCACAACAATATTGCCATGTCCTTCTACCCTGGTCAAATGGTGAACATCAATATTTAGATTCTTTCGCATAATTTTACCTTCGTTAGATTACAATATCCAGGGAGCTAAATAAGTTAAGACGTTTTAATGCTTCATTATCAGAGAAGCCATGGAGTTTTAACATACGTATGGCCCCCTTTTGATTTAAATTGGAAATCAAGCCTCTGCATCCAGTACAGTATTGTCCAAATGAAGGACAAATAGCGTCACACCCTGCCCGGGTTATAGGACCAAGACAAAACATACCTTTATCCAGCACACATTCGTTTTCACGCAATTTGCATTCCACACAGACTGCATAATCGATTATTTCGGGCTGCCGACCCAAGATCAGCGATTTTAACACATGTAAAAACTCCGGCGTACTCATCGGGCAACCACGTATCTCATAATCTACTTTTACCACCGCACTCACCGGCTGAACAGGCATCGACGGAAACAGATATTTATCATCGCCATAAACCGTCTCTTTTACCCACTCCGCAGGATGCAGGTTCTTCATGGCGTTCACACCTCCTTGTACAGCACAGGCACCCAGGGCAACAAGGATTTTTGTCCGACGGCGGATATCGTGGATACGCTCCACACAGCTCGGCGTACTGATACTACCTTCGATAAAGGCAATGTCGTAATAATCGGAACGATTATCCATGGCTTCCCGGAATTCAACAATATCAACTAATTCCAAAAGCGAGAGTAAATCATTCTCTAAATTTAATTTATTCAACTGGCAACCTTCGCAACTTGTAAAATCGAAAAATGCAATTTTGGGTTTGCTCATACGGCTTCCTCCAGTTCTTTTACGCGCGGATAATGATAGACCGGGCCATCCTGACAGACATAACTATCATTTATCTGACAATGGCCACATTTACCCACCCCACATTTCATGCGCCGCTCCAGGGAAAGATAAATATTTCCATCCGCTAAATTGCGTGACTTTAAGGCCATTAACACAAATTTATACATAACCGGAGGCCCCACAACAGTGGCAATAGTATTGGCAACATCGAGTTTTAATAAAGGTATCAGTGTAGTAATTACGCCTGTATTTCCTTTCCACTCCGATGTTCCACGGTCAACTGTCATGGTAAATTCCACCTGCGGATCGGTTTGCCATGCATCGATCTCTTTTGGGTATAATATTTCCGAGGGTGATTTTGTACCATACAGAATGATGATACGGCCAAAGTCTGTCCGATTCCCAATGGTATAATCGATAAGCGATTTTAAAGGCGCCAGGCCAATGCCGCCACAAATAAAGAGCATATCCTTGCCCTTAAACGTATCCACATCAAATCCATTTCCAAAAGGTCCACGAATACCAATTGCGCTGCCTGCCGGCAGTTCATGCATTTTATTGGTAAGACGACCGGTGCGACGTACCGTTAAATCAAAAGAGTTTTTACGCATCGGCGAAGAGCTGATGGAAATTGGCGCCTCCCCAAAACCAAAAATGGAAACCTCAACAAACTGCCCCGGTTTATGATTTAAGCATTGACCGTCAGGCAGGGAAATCTCAAAGCGCCGTTCCGTTTGAGTCAGCCGTTCAACCTTGTTGATTGTTGCCATCAAAGGACTATAGAGATCATACATTTCGCTTGATAAACTTTGCATCTTCTCCCCTTCCCCTGCTTAAAGGAGTTGTTTTTCTGGTTTATTGGTATAATCATCAATCAAATCATTTAATATACCCACAAGACTTATATCGGCGGGACAGTAGCGCGAGCAACGCCCACATCCTACACAATGCAACATATTAGAATCGTCGGTTATATACTTAAATTTGCGGTACAAACGATGACGTGTACGATTGGCAAGCTCGGTCCGAAAATTTTCGTTCCCAGCCACCAAGGCAAAAGTATTGAGCATACAACCATCCCACTGACGGCTACGTGAGCCATCTTCTGCATTTAATTCAATTTCATCATGGACGTCAAAACAATAACAAGTAGGACAAAGTATATTGCACGTACCACAACCAACGCACTTCTCTGCCACCGTTTTCCATACTTTTGAATTATAGATATGTTTAAAAATTTCCGGCAAACGGTTATAATGAAATTTAATTTTATTCTGAAATTCCAATGATTTTATCTCTAAAGGCTGGTCATTTTCTGCCACACCTTTACCGAAATCCCGGATAAGAACACCACCTGTATCGGTAATTTCAAAAACTATGTATCCGTTGTTCTGTGGATAAAAATAGAGGCAAAAGCCCTCTGTTTCTTCAATATCAATCCCCAGGGCGCTGGAAAAATGCCATTTGTCTGGTGTATAGGCGATGCCAATAAAGAGACAATCTTTACGACGTGATAAATAATTTTTTTCAGGATTTCCTTTTTTAAAATTGTAATCCAACCTCTTTATGGATTGCATCTCATAGGAGTGTATCCCAAAAAAGAGTTTCCGTTTGTTGGGAAGCTTCGGCACAGAATAAGCATTACTCTTAAGATTAAAATTGATAAGCGTTTCTTTCGGGGGCATAAAGGCCTTTTTCAAAGGCTGTATTGTACGGGGATAATTTAATTCGACCTCATTTGGATCATCTACAAGCTGATAGGTATATGAAGAAGCCCCTTTTTTGTGGGGAGCAATAACCTCAAACCGGTCATTTAGCCATCCTATAAATTCAACTGTTGTAGAATAATCGAAATGGTATCGCTTGAAAGATTCAAGCTTTGTCGTTAAGGAGTTGTTCATCATTCACCTCATTGTATTTATTGCCTATCTGATAACATTCTCAATAATTCTATCCACATATTAGAGCACAGTACTTGTGAATTAATTATCATAAATATACAAAGAAGAATGTGATTTCTCAATCACTTTTTCAACTTTTTTACAGTTGTATATATTTTATAAAATAAGACGGGATAAAAGACACGATACTAAATAATATGTGTCTAAAATAGTTTGAAAAGGACTCAAACAAACGGGTTTATGTTGTTACCCCAGAGATCATGAAGTGCACAATGAACGGTGGCAATTCTTCACTATAAAACAAACCGATGGTAGAGGCTGAAAAGTGGAAATAGATGGAAAATAAAATTTCCGGTAATTTAATTTTATGGAATTCTCAAACCTGAAACTTAAAATTGCTACATAGAAAGGCGAGTAAATCCTGTCAATTTTTGTCATGCTCGCGCAGGTAGCGGCTGCCTTCATCCAGCAGACGTTTCTCCTCATCGCTCAGGTTCATATAGCCAACCTTATTAATCTTGTCCAGGAGTTCATCGATCTTGCGACGATAATAATCCGTTTTATTTTCACCACCACCCGGTGTATATTTCATATTCGATGAATGGCCCTTCGGAGACGACAAATTTGACAACGTGTTTTGGAAAAAACCCTTGATTTTAAAATGTATTCGCCAATACTTGAGATAGACAAAACCGACAATCATTCCACCGAGATGCGCGGCATGGGCAATGTTGCTGGTATTTGGTCCAAGAGTGGAAAAGAAGGAAAAAATCACAAGAAAGCCCATCAGATATTTTACTTTGACCGGGAACAAAAAATATATATAAATCAGTCGATCGGGATAGGCCAGGGCGTATGCAATCATTACCCCATAGACGGCAGCAGAGGCGCCAATGGTCGGTTCACCGGAGAGGATCAGATTAAAAACCGCACCACCAATCCCGGTAATAAAATAAAATTTTAAAAATTCCTTTGTACCCCAATTTCTCTCCAGCTCCACTCCAAACATCCATAGGACAAACATGTTAAAGAAGATATGCCAGAATCCGCCATGTAAAAACATATAACTGACAAGCTGCCAAATTCTAAACTGTTCAAAGACGCCATAAGCGCTTAGTGCAAAGAGATTTTCCAAACGGGGGCCAAATGCCGTATATTGTGTGAGGATGAACATCACCACATTGGCATACAATAAATTTTTAATACCCGGCGGTATGGCATTTAAAAAACCGAACCCTTTATTTTCGTACATAACATCCTTTCAAATCAACCTTTATATTTTAGCCCCGTCCCACGGAATAAATATCTGTAAAAATAGGGGCGGAACAAAACATTTTTATCACAATTACTTACCGTTTCAATTTGAAACGTTTTAGTAGGCCTTGGCAAATATAACCCTGCCATCAGATTGTTTACCACAAACGATGCAGGCGCCCTCTTCATTCTCACGTTCAAATGGAATGCAGCGGATCGTGGCCTTGGTTTCATTTTTAACTTTGGTTTCACATTCGGCCCCGCCACACCAGTGCGCATTTACAAAGCCACCATCACTATTTACTATATTCTTCAACTCGTCATACTGATCCACATTAAATGTGTTGGCCTTGCGGAAATCAAGCGCCTTTTGCAACATATCCTTTTGCATGTGTACCAGTTCATCTTGAACACGCTCGACAATCCCATCCCTGCTGATAAATTGCTTTTCCATATTGTCACGACGCACAAGGACCAACTGGCCCTTCTCAACATCCCGGGGCCCTATTTCAATGCGGATTGGGATACCCTGCAATTCCCATTCGGCGAATTTATATCCAGGTTTATATTGTTCACGGTCATCCATTATAACTTTTAATTTTTCTTTCAGCCCGGCATAGATTTCATCTGCATAAGCCATTACGGCCCTTTTCTCTTCATCCTTACGGTAAATTGGAACAATTACTACCGGACGTTGCGCCAGTTTTGGCGGCAGCACCAGACCGCGATCATCACTATGGGTCATGATCACCGCTCCGATAAGACGTGTACTTACGCCCCATGATGTTGCCCACACATATTTGCGGCCCCCTTCTTTATCCTGATATTGTACATCAAAGGCTTTGGCAAAATTTTGTCCGAGATTATGGGAAGTTCCGGCCTGAAGCGCCTTTTTATCCTGCATCATGGCTTCGATACAATAGGTATGTTTAGCGCCGGCAAATTTCTCAGATTCAGATTTTTTTCCGGCAATTACCGGAATCGCCAGGTAATCTTCGGCAAAAGTATTATACACATTTAACATACGTTTTGTTTCTTCTTCCGATTCTTCCGCTGTAGCATGGGCGGTATGGCCTTCCTGCCATAAAAATTCCGAGGTGCGTAAAAAAAGCCGGGTGCGCATTTCCCAACGCATAACATTTGCCCATTGGTTTATAAGTAAAGGCAAATCACGATAACTCATGATCCATTTGCGGTACATGCTCCATATAATTGTCTCGGAGGTGGGACGAATATAAAGGTTTTCTTCCAGCTTTTGACCGCCGCCATGGGTTACAACCGCACATTCCGGTGCAAAACCTTCTACGTGTTCGGCCTCTTTTTTCATAAAGCTTTCCGGTATCAGTAATGGAAAATAAGCATTGACATGGCCTGTTTCTTTAAACATGTTGTCAAGATATTTCTGAATCATTTCCCATATTGCATATCCGTTGGGGCGGATAACCATACATCCTTTTACCGGCGAATAATCAGCCAGTTTTGCCTGAAGAACCACATCGGTGTACCATTTGGAATAATCTGTTGCACGGGGCGTAATATTTTTTGCCATTTTTATCATCTACTATTTTATAGATTTATATGATTGAAATAGAGGGCGATTGCCCATCTATTATAAAGACATTAAATTATGAATTTTTCAAGAATAATGAAAATCAATAGCAACATTATATATAAAGAAAAAGTCAATATTGAAAAGCAACCAATAATGTCTCAAAAAAAAAAGGTCTTGTTTTACGAAGACCTTTGCTGTACGCCCGAAGGGACTCGAACCCCCAACCTTTGGAACCGGAATCCAACGCTCTATCCAATTGAGCCACGGGCGCATTAAAATTAAGATTTGGAATTTATTGTCATGGACGATTAAAGTCAACCTATTTCAACCCCTTTCAACTCATTCGAAATAAGATATCAGTTTTTTTAACAACGACTTGGGCAGAATAAAATCCCGACAACAAAATCGGAAACCAATGTTTATCAAAATGATTGACCCAAACTCCAAAAAGAAATATCCAAAACACTTTGAGCTTAGACCGTTACGAATTACTTATGTAAGCTAAAGATTCGATAGCTCAATTCTTATATCTTATAACGTACGCGTCTTTACCATGAGAAATGTTTATAATCCGTACATGTTTCCGCATATTATCAGAATTTAAGGTTTTTTGCCCCACTAAACCTTAGATTTTTCAAAATTAAGGCTCAGAGAGTTTACACAGTAGCGAAGACCTGTTGGTTTTGGCCCATCGGGGAAAACATGTCCAAGATGCCCCCCACACTGCGCACACAAGATTTCATCGCGAACCATGCCCAATGAGACATCACGTTTGATTTTGATGGCCTTGGGTGAAAAGGCATTAAAAAAACTGGGCCATCCGCTACCGGAATTATATTTAAAACCGGACGGAAACAGAGAGGCACCACAACCGGCACAATGATATATGCCTTTTTCATCATGATGATAATATTCACCGTTAAACGGAGCTTCCGTTGCTTTTTCCCTTAAGACCTTGAACCGTTCGGGAATTAGCTCTTTCTTCCATTGTGATTCACTTTTACCAACTGTATCTGAAGCCGACCGTTTATGATCTATATTTTTATTTGTCATTTGCAGACCTTCCCACCCCATATTTATATATCGGATTTGGTTGACGCCTTAAATTATGCCTGGTATTTATTAATAATCCAGCCAAACACTTATTGCGAGAGAGTACTACAAATCTGGATAACGTACAATAAGCAAGGCAAATTCATTGATAAAAATAAACATGATCTGCTTTATTAGAGCAAAAAAATTGTGTAAAAATATATTTTTAAAATTTTAATTCTAAAACAAATCCGTTATCTTGCGCATCCCATGAAAAGACTGATTAAACACTACCATGATGCCTATAGGGGGCTTCCCTCTATGGCCTGGCTGCTGGCAGGAATCACATTAATAAACCGCAGTGGAACATCTGTGTTATTTTTTATGATGCTGTATTTAACCGGGCCTTTGCATTTTTCCGCTATCGGGGCGGGCGCATTGCTTAGCCTGTATGGGCTGGGTGGCATGTTTGGCTCGTGGCTTGGCGGTCATCTAAGCGACCGTTTTGGTACGAAGTCAATCCAGTTGGCCAGTTTGGTAATTGGCGGTTCGGGCTACCTGGTTTTAGGGGAGGCGCGCACTCCATTGGCTATTGGTATTATTCTTTTTCTCGTGGCGGTCTTGATAGAAGCTTATCGCCCGGCCAGTAGTACCGCTTTGGCCAAAGTGTGCAGGCCGGAGCAACGGGCGCAGGCATTTGCGCTCAACCGGTTAGCTGTAAACTTTGGCGTGGCGGTTGGACCGGCAATTGGCGGATTTCTTGCCGCCTATAACTACACCTATATTTTTTGGCTGGAGGGGCTAACATCGATACTCGCCGGGGTTTTATTGTTTTTCTTTTTCCATGAGGAAAAACAGGGTATGTCAACGACAAATATCATCTCTGCTAACGAGGCATCACCCTGGCAAGACAAATTGTTTCTGAGGGTGTTTGCATTGATGTTGCTTACAGGCATCATCTTTAATCAGCTTTTTAATACCTGGCCCATGTACCTGCGTAAAACCGGTGGTCTGACAGAAGATCATTTCGGACTTTTATTGACCCTGAATGCCTTGATCATTGTTATCTTCGAGATGGCCATTGTGCATCATATCCGACGCTATAAAATAATGCGGATGATTTCGCTGGGGATTGGCTTGCTGTGCCTTGGCATAGGGATGGTCAACTGGCACAGCAGCTATCCATTCCTGATCCTAACCGTTATAGTCTGGAGTGTTGGCGAGATATTGTCCTTTCCATTACTTTCCGCATTCATTGCAAATCGCGCAGATGATTGTAAAAGGGGCGCCTATATGGGAGCGATGATGTTCAGCTTTTCCACATCCTTTGTTATTGGGCCGATCATCGGGCCATTTATTTATACCCATTTTGGTCCGGAATTATTATGGAACGGAGTACTTGTATTGGGTTTGTTTATAGTGTGGGGGTTCTCATCACTGGAGAAACACGTTTAACTGCAGATTTCAACAAAATTGTTCAGCATGCAGGTCCAACTGTATTTGAAATATTTTAGCAAGTTTTTAGTGTAAATATGACTTATAAGGGTGAAGACGACGTTTGATCATATCTCCCAAGTGGAAAATTACCCAATTCACATTATTATAGTGAAACTAAAGACACTCCCTTTTATCTATTTGTCTGGAATAAAAGTCGGATATACTCTGTAGCTATTTCAATTTATAAATTTACCGGGACAGGAAAAGGATAGACTTAACCCTCGGCAGCAAAGCTTATATTATCTCCCAGAAAGAGGGCTGTTATAAATAGTTTGCTATTAATATAGGAATAGATAAACAACAGAAAACCCTTACTTGGTTTTCTTTGATTCTTTACTTTTTAAAAACGCCGTGATAACACCGCTCAATGTTGTACCGGCCATAAGTGATGCAGGGATTTCCATTCCTTTTAAGCCAAGGATTAGCGCAGCACCTGTAAGAATGACCATACCTGTGAGAGCAAACCACTGGCCACGTTTCGCAAGTATAAAATCATGTTCAATAGCTATTTCTTCTGCAGAGTGCTGTTGTTGCTGTTCTTGCCGGGCCATCTCAAATATAAGACGGGGCAATTCCGGATTCACGCGTTTAAAACCTTCCATAAGATCAGGATGGGGCAAAGGGCCACTATAGAGTTTACCTTCAACCCGGGTCGTTTGTGCGTTAATTGGTTGGGTGGAATGTTGAATTGTTTCGGTTTGATCTTTACGAAGAGATTTTTGCCGCCTACCCGACACGCTCTTTTTCCTTTTCTATAGCAGTATTTAAATAGCCGCCTACGCGATCAAAGTAAGACGATATTTTGCGGTTACGATACTCAAGGCCTTTACCATTGCGCAGTATTGGTTCACGATGGAATGGGCCATCCGTAAAATAAAAAATGCTTGTTATGCCCATAAAAATTCGTTGTATTTTTCGGTTCTTTTTCATAATCCCATATACGTCATAAAAGAATATATGTTTATTTTTGGTTTTACTTTGATTAAAGTGCTTTTGAATGGCAATAATTTACATATTTCTTTGGCTTTGTCAAATATAAATGGCATTAAAGCTATTTCACATACCATTGAACTGATTTTATTATTAACAATCTCAATGGAGAATTATATCGTGCACTAATACTTTATGTTTCGGATAAGAAATTTACCTAGCTTATTTATCCAATGTATCCCCATCTTTAAAAATTCGTGGTCAAACCCGTTGATTAAATATCCAGAATATAGGCCGTTAACATATAATTTATTCACAACCAATATTATTAAGTAGTTCTGATATTTATAAATAAGCTGAATCTAAAGAAACTATGACGTCTAAATTATTTTTCCGCTTTTACAAGTCCCGGTTCTTTTTTGCGGATAACCCCACCAACAACACGTTTAAAATAATTGCTCATATCGTCGAAAAGAGTATAAGACCAGGGAACGGCAACGAGTGAAACAAGTGTCGAAAGCATCAAACCGCCAATGATGGTCAACCCCATCGGTTTATAGGAGATACCAATCATTTTTGCATTTCCCAGCGCCATGGGAATCAATCCCCCAATGGTTGTGAAAGCCGTCATTAAAATGGGACGTAAACGATTGGTCCCACCTTCCAGCAGGGCATCCGTACGGGAATAACCCTCTTTACGTAAACGGTTTACGAGATCGATCAGCACAATGGCGTTATTCACCACCACCCCGATCAATATCACCAATCCAATGCCACTCATCATATCAAAGGGGGTACCGGTTATATACAAGAGCCAATATGCCCCTACGAATGAGAAGGGGATGGAAATAATCACCGACAACGGAAGAACGAAAGACTCAAACAGGATACCCATCAATAAAAAGACAAAGGTTATTGCCAGGACAACAGCCGCCCACTGACTTGTGTTTTGTTCCTCAATATCACGAAAACGGGCGCCTTTGTTCCATTTATACCCATAGGGCATTTCAAAACCGGCCATCACCTTGTCAATTTTATGCTGGACCGCATCCAGATCCTGACTGGTAGTACTCGCCTTTACTGCTAAAAAGGTTTTGCCATTTTCCCGTGATATACTGCCAAAGCCTTTTTGAATCACTATTTTAACCAGGGAGGCCAAAGGAATTTCTTTACCACTTTTGGAAAAAAAAGTGATGTTTTTAAGCTGTTGCAGATTGGCGCGGTCTTTTTCCTGTAATTGGATCAGCATATTTATTTCGCGGTCTTCGGTCTGGAATTTTGGTAGCTGTATTCCACGTAAGGCATACATGATAGTACCGGTAATTTCCTGTGGATTGATACCGTATTTACGCAGTTTATCCCGGTTCACAAGCAGATGAATTTCATCCGAACCTTTTTCCCGATCGGTTTCGACACTTATGATTTCATGAATAGTGCTTAAACGACGTTCCACTTCTTTTGAAAGCTCCGCCAATTTTTGGGTATCGTCCCCATATAAATTGATATTAACCGATGCATCATCTCCACCGGAGCTCTGTCGCCAGGTTGTACGAACGGTGATACCTGGTAATTTTGGAATACGGTTTTTTACATCTTCAACTACGGCATCCCTGGCCATTAAGGTTGTATCCTGGATGCCCAATAGATTTTTCCCGGCATTAAATATTGCCTGATACCAGTTTTCGGACTCCTCGGGGTTGAGGAATACCTGCAAACGGGCCCGGTTATGCCTAAAACGACTATCGATTGTTTTAAGATTATAACGATATGCTTTTGATGTGATGGAATCTTCCACCATTTTAACTACCCGATCTGCATCGTTAAGTGAGTAATTCTCGGGCATATCCAAAAAAATCCGAAAATCATTGATATTACCCTGCATGTTGTCTGTTTGCCCCACATTGCTCATTGCAAATTGTAAAGAAAACAGCATTAGCAATAATACCACAAAAGTTTCCATACGATGCGTAAGCGACAGGCTCAACAATCGTTTATACCACCCGGTCACCTTGCCGATGATCTTCGGTTCCTGCACTTTGCGTGTTGAAACAATTCGTGTCGCGGCGAGCGGGATAAAAACCATGGCAACAATCAGTGACGCAACGAGTGATATCATTACCGGCACCCCGATCCGTAGCATATAAAACCGGAAACCGGCTTCTCCGTTCATCAGGATCATCGGCAGAAAAACAACAATTGTGGTAAAAGTGGCCATCGTTACAGCAAGCGACACTTCACTGGTGCCCTGCGCGGCGGCGGTTATATTATCTGCTCCCTTGCTCCGTTTTCGATAGATATTTTCGAGCACAACAATGGAGTTGTCCACCACCATCCCAACCGATATCATCATCCCCATCATGGTTATCAAATTAAGTGTCCAACCCATAAAATAAAGCGCTGTTAATGCGAAAAGCAGCGAAAGGGGTATGGCCAGATTGAGCATGATGGTCATCCGAAAACGGCGTAAAAAGAAAAAGAGTACGATAAATGAAAACATACCGCCCCAAACAGCCGCGCTTTGCAGGTTATCCACCGATTCGAGAATATAATCGCCCTGGTTAAAAAGAAATTCCACCTTAAAATCTTTTAAACGCGGGTCGTTTGCAAAACGTGTTTCAAACATATCTTTAACCCGGTTGCAAAGATCAACCGTGTTGGCCATTGACTCTTTATAAATACCCAACTGTATCGCGGCTTTGCCGTTAATACGTTGAGTCCAACTTTTTTCAGGAACATCATAAATAATATCAGCAACATCTTTCAACAGGATATTTGATCCTTTTATTGGGATATTGCGAATATCTTCCAACGTATGAAATTTACCGACCGAGCGGACAAATATTTCCCTGCCCCCATCACGGACATCACCCGAAGAAATAGCAAAATTATCCTGTCGAAGTGTACTAATAACATTATATAAGTTTATGCGATAACCCTTAATCTGATCCTGATGGATGCGTATCTGGATTGACTTCTCATCAGCGCCATTGATTTCAACATTGGCCACGCCATCGATTCGTTCGAGCGGCTTTTTGATCAGGTTTTCTGTAAAATAATAGGGGTCCTCAAGAGGTTTGTCCGGTATAAGTGCAATCCACATAATGGCCTGGTCATCATCATTCCACTTACGGATATATAATCGATCAACGTCATCAGGCAGATCGGGTTTGACCCGATCAATCCTGTCCCTTAATTGACTATAGGCCAAATCCATATCAGCATTTTGATTGAAACGTAAAAATGTCCAACACCCATTGGCCCTGCTAGAGGTATTAACCGATTTTAAACCCTTGATCGTACGTACGACTTCTTCGATAGGCCGTGCAATCAGCTGTTCTACTTCTTCCGGATTGGCATTGGGGTAAGGTGTATAAACTCCTAAAAAAGGTGGAGTAAAACCGGCAGGCATCAGTTCAACCGGTATTTGCAGATAGGCAATTACACCGATAACCAGCAAAGCGGACAATGACATTAACACTGTTACAGGACGCGTTAATGCCAATCGAGGAAAAAGACTTATTTTACCTTCGGGTTTTTTGTGCGACATTTGGCGTCTCCTGAGTTATGTTTCTGAAATTGTACATTGTTCTTCTTAAAGTATCAAGTGCCATTAATCTGCATATTAATATATTTATAATATAAAAAACGCAGGTCTTTGTATTAAAATTCCCCCATCGTACCGGGATAGAAAGGAACCCTTAATTAATCTTTTCCCTGGTCACAGCACTATAAACCGTCGGGATAACTATGAGGGTCAACAAAGTTGCCGTGGATAAACCGACGATAACTGTGATGGCCATTGGGGTACGTATTTCCGCACCATCTCCAATCCCCAAAGCCATTGGCAACAAACCTAAAACAGTTGTAGTGGTTGTCATTAAAATTGGACGTAAACGGGTTTGTCCCGCCTTTATTATGGCGTCCATTTTAGACAATCCCTTCTCCCTTAAAAAATTAATATAGTCCACAAGCACAATGGCATTGTTGACCACGATTCCGGCTAACATAATCAACCCCAAAAAGACGACTATGCTCAATGGGATATTAAGAATATATAAAAAAATCACGACACCAATTAATGCCAATGGAATTGTAAAGATAATGATAAAGGGGTGAATCAATGATTCAAATTGCGATGCCATTACAATATAAACCAGAAAGATAGCCAAACCCAAAGCAAGCATTAAACTATTTAAAGAGGTTTCCATCTCCTTACTTTGCCCGGCCAATTCATAAGCAAAATCATTTGGTAAATCAGCAGTGAGCAATTCATTATAAATTTTATTATTCAGGCTTTTAAGGTCGTAACCCGGTGCGACGTTTGCCGTAATCACGGCCGAGCGTTGCTGATCTACGCGTCGTATCTCCGATGGGCCCTCGTTTATACGGATTGTAGCTATTGCCGATAATGGTATAGCCACTTTTGCACCTGGGTTTATCACCATGCGCTTTAAGTCATCAATGCTCTCCTTGTCACTATCACGGATACGTACGAGGACGTCAATTTTACGATCTTCTTCCTTAAATTCCGTGGCGACATCACCACGTACCTTATTACGGATAATCGTCGCAACATTTTTTACGTTAAGGCCTTGTCGCGCAAGTAATTTCCGGTTATAGAAAATCTGTACTTCCGGGTTTCCCCGTTGTAAGTTTGATTTTGCATCCACAATACCCGGTATTTCGGCGATCTGGTCTTTAATTTGACTGCTATATTTTTGAAGTTTAGCAAGATTATATCCCTTGAGGTGCACTTCTATCGGTGTTTTAAAACTGAACAGGGTTGGCCGCGCAATACTGGAAGAAACGCCGGAATAAGCATCCACTATGTCGCGAATTTTATTTATTATAATATCTTCCTGCGTTTCGAAATCCAGCCCCTGCTTAATAGTCACCGTTAAACGGGCGGTGTTTTCACCTTCTTCGGAATCGGAAGTGGCGCTTTTATCCGTACCGGAAACAGTTGAAACTTTTTCCACACCCTGTATGTCGGCAATTTTATCGGCAATCGGCATAATGTTTTTGTCGGTACGCTCAACGGGCGTGCCGACCGGAAAACGCAGATCAACATAAAACTCTCCCTGGTGCACCTCGGGGATAAGCTCGCTGCCGATACGCGGCCCCAATCCAAAGATGGTAACAACAAATAAAATACCGACAATGCCCAACACCGTGAATTTATTGTTCAACGCGCCTTCAAGCAAAACAGGGTATTGACGCTCTACCCATCCATACCCAATGTCAAACAATTTTACAATGATTCGAGTGATGGGGGTGAAAATCAAACGGGCAAGCAGAAAGAACATATAGATAAAAAGCCCAAGTATCATTATAATTGCGTGGACAATTCGATAGAGTATTTCCACGACCACATAAAGCATATATTTGATCGTGTAAAAAAGAAATTTTATTGGCCAGAGAAGCAAATGAACAAAAAACGCAAAGCCTTTTTTAGCACGAACTTTATCATTCACAGCATGCATGTCTGTAACAAAGGCAACAGACGATTTGATCCGTGCATAGTCTTCCCAAAAGGAATTACTAAAACGGAAAAACATAAAGGTCACATTATTTGCCTGGCCCTGTACAAAACGGGTATAGCGAAAATCCTTGATTACAAAGTGTAAAAGAAATAAGACAGGGACCAGCACGGTAAGCAGCACGGTATATGTAAGCTTTATCAATGCAACGGACATCGCTATCAACATAAAAAATATCCGTTTGAATGCCGTGAATACCGATTGGATAAAAGCGTTGATCCAGCCGATAAATTTTTCACCACCACTGAGAGCGGAATCCATGGAGAACAACCGATCTATTTTATCCCGCAATGGGATATCAAGAATATAATCTTTAGGAATACGATCGATTTGGGCGCCCCTTAAAAAACTTTGCGTTTCGCGGGATGAGAGCATTGGAATAAGAAACAGTGCTACCGCCAGCGAAGCCAACAGGGAAAAAACAATGGTCAATGCCATATCCCCAAAAACCTGTCCGGCCACCCCCTGAACAAAAACAATAGGAAAAAACACGGCAATGGTTGTAAGTGTTGAGGCGATTACCGCCCCACCCACTTCTTTAACCCCACGTAATGTTGCATCAATCAGGCTGTCCCCATCTTCACGACATCGGGCAATACTTTCCAATACCACAATGGAGTTATCCACCAACATCCCCACGCCCAACGCAAGGCCGCCCAGGGACATCACATTTAAGGAAACACCAAATATTTTCATTGGCGCAAAGGTTGCTATAATTGAAATGGGTATTGAAAGGGCGATGATAACTGTAGGGACAAGCCGACGTAAAAATATAAAAAGCACAAGGATGGCCAGCAGTCCACCCATCAATGCGGTATTAATAACTTCACGTACAGAACTTTCTATAAACAAGGATTGATCCGTTAAGGTAGTAATATTCACGCCCTTAGGTAGTCGATAGGCGATAAAATTTGTCATTTGAGCCTTGCGAAAAGCCGCTCCGCCCATATTTCCACGCCTGCCACCACGCCGGCCACGCCCCCCTGATTTCACCGCTTGTTTTTTTTCTTCGGGGGCCTTCTTTTTTACAGTTGGCTTTTTACCCTTTTTTTTGGCCATTTCCGCCACAAAAGCTTTCTGCTCGGGGGTACCATAAAGCCGCGCTTTTACCCGTTTGGCAACATCTACAATATTTGCATCCGCTTCCTTATATATTTCAACATCAACACTTTCCTTACCCTTAATACGGGTGATGATTTCACGTTTCTTATAAGTACGAAGTACCCGACCAACATCCTTGATGCGTACGTCCACATTATTATAACGCCCGATAACCAGGTTGGATATACTTTTTACATTTTTAAACTCATTAAGTGTGCGTACCAAATACTCTGTTTGGCCCTCCTTAAGATTTCCACCGGCCAGGTTTACGTTTTCCTGGCTCAGCCGGTCACGGACTGTCTGAATATCCATCCCTAAAAGAGTAAGTGATTTTTCATTCAATTCAACACGGATCTCTTCTTCAAGGCCACCTTTAATCTTTACCGCGGCCACGCCATCAATTGTTTCCAATTCCCTTTTTAGTTGTTCATCCCCCACATAACGCAGATAGGTCAATCCGGCTTTACCATACAGCCCTAATTTCATAATTGGATCAAGTGACGGATCAAAACGCAGAATAAGCGGACGCTTGGCGTCATCCGGCAAAAAAACCTGATCCAACTTTTCGCGAACATCGGCCGTGGCCTTATCCATATCCGTGTCCCAGGTGAAATCCAGAATCACATCCGATTGTTCTGCTTTTGAAACTGAACTTATGGAAACCAGGTTATCAACCACACCAAGGGCTTGTTCCACGGGACGGGAAATGGCCGTTTCCACTTCTTCCGGGGCTGTGCCGGGATATTCCGTACGCACGGTTAAGCTGGGATAGGTCATTTCCGGCATAAGGTTTAAAGGAAGTTCATAATATGAAATATATCCAAAAACCAATACACCAAGAACCACCATCAAAATGGCTACAGGGCGTTTTGTGGTAAAGTTATAAATCGAATTTTCATTAGTTTTTAATTGTAGCTTTGGGTCCCTACTCATCTGATTCTCCAACCTTAGCCGTATTGATACGAATGCTCTAGTTCATTTTACCTAAATCCATTAGCTAACCGAATAATGGAATTAATTTGTATATTCAATTTTCCGCTCGGACACGATGCGCACTTTTGCCTTATCTTTCATACCGGCCTGCCCAACGACAATCACTTTTTCGCCGGGTTGAACATCGCTAAGCGCCTCAATTTTTTCACTGTCTTCAAAACCGGCATTTAAACGGATTTTATGGGCAACGCCATCCTTGACGATGTAGATATTCATAAATTCATTTTCATATACGATCGCCGTTTTCGGAACCAAAACAGCATCGGGATGTGTATTGATAATAAGATGAACATTTACAAACATCCCGGGACGTAAAGCACGTTTTACGTTCCGGACGCCCACCGTCACTTTAAATGTTCCGCTCGATGGGTCCACTACCGGACTGATACGTTTTACCCAGCCATCAAATTGAACGGCGCCAAGGTTGTCTGAACTGATAATGGCTTTTTGCCCCTTTTTCAACTGGCCTATATTTTTTTCGGGCACATAAACCACGGCAATTACCTGGGAACTGTTTATAACAGAAAATATTTTATCCGTTGGCTGAATGCGTTGACCTACCTTGGCATTCCGTTCCCCAACCCAACCGGATATAGGTGAACGAATACTCATATAATCCAATTTTAATTTGGCGTCTTCCCAATTTAGTTCAGCGGATTTAAGACCAAATTTTGCATCTTCAAACTCTTCATCGCTCATTAACGCTTTATTGTGCATCACGTCCAGACGTTTAAAATTGTTCAGTTGTTTCTCATATTCCACATGGGCCTGGCGCTCCGCAATCTGGAAATCCTGGGCCTCAAGTTGTAGCATCACTTCGCCCTTTTCTACATAATTTCCTTCTTCTTTCATGATTTTCTCAACAATACCCTGTGCACGTGCATAGACATCTGCCTGAATTTCGGTTTCAAGATTTGAACTGAGCAGGATATAATCAGAAATGGAACCTTTGCTAATTGCCGCTACTTCCACAGGAATGAGCGTTTTATCGGCTTCTTTTGAATCTATCTTTTTAAGGCTGTCCTTAACAGCAGATGTTTTATCGGGGCCCTTTTGGCGCCTGGTCTTATTTGGCTGTTGCTGTCCACAACTGCTGAAGCCGATGATGGCAATTAACAGATAAACTATATAACGGTACATAATTACTCCGTGAGTAGGTTAATTTTAAAAAGATTTACTTATTGACGGGCGACACAAGAATAGGTTTCAAAAATACAAAGAAAATAAAGATAATACTAATAACTTTTACCATCTGAGATATAGATATGTCCAAAAGATTGGTGCACCTAAAACATAATATCAATTTTCAAACACATTTTTAGACTCTTAATGAGATATCAATGGTCCGTTTACTACTAAACTTCCAGCCCCGAACATGCCATAACTGTCTTTATTGAGAAGGAAAAGAACGGTATCTTCACCTGCCAGCTAATTGTGACTTTCTGAATTCAAATATTAGCGTCCCTTGTTTGGCAGCGTATTTCCGGAATTAATTTAGAGAAGAAAAATAGTCTATGCTTTGGATAAGGAAAATGGGTTGAATATTTAATAAAAAAAAGCGGAGGGAAAACCCTCCGCGATAAAACAGTTATTAAAATTCGTCGAATGCAATCATTTCTTTTTCGACGCCCAAATTATAAAGCATATTGTTCACGGCGCTAAGCATCATGGGCGGGCCGCACATGTAATATTCAATTTCTTCGGGCGCTTCATGATCTTTAAGATACAGGTTTTCCACCGCCTGATGGATAAAGCCGGTTGGTCCGGTCCAGTTGTCTTCCGGTTGTGGATCGGACAAGGCAACATAGTAATGGAAGTTCGGGTACTGACGGGCGATATTTTTAAAATCTTCATCATAAAACATTTCCTGCAGGGAACGTGCCCCATAGAAAAAACTCACTTTACGTTTTGTTTTCAATGTATGAAAAAGATGAAAAAGATGACTGCGCATCGGCGCCATTCCGGCCCCCCCGCCAATATAGACCATTTCATTTTCGGTATCTTTTATAAAAAACTCACCATAAGGTCCACTGACCATAACCTTATCGCCCGGTTTTAAATTAAATATATAGGAAGAGGATATTCCCGGCGGGAAATCTGTCCCCGGAGGCGGTGTGGCAATACGCACATTAAGCATCACAATATCGCCCTCTGCAGGGTGGTTAGCCATGGAATAAGCACGGAAGATTTCTTCATCATTTGACGCGGTATAATCCCAAAGTTTAAAGCGATCCCAGGCGCCGCGATATTGTTCTTCAATGTCAAATTCCTTATAGGAAATTTTATAGGGCGGTATGTAAATTTGAATATAGCCACCTGCTTTAAAATCCAGGTGCTGCCCCTTTGGTAATTCAAGGATCAATTCCTTGATAAAAGTTGCCACGTTGCCGTTGGAGCGGACGGTACATTCAAATTTTTGAATATTAAATATCTCATCCGGGATATGGATTTTCATATCCGATTTAACCTTAACCTGGCAGGCCAGACGTGTATGTTCTTTTATTTCCCCGCGGGAGAGCTGAGATTCTTCTGTCGGCAGGACATCACCGCCGCCATCCAAAACCTGACACTTGCACATCCCGCATGTTCCCTGCCCACCACAAGCGGATGGCAGGAAAATTTGATTATTGGAAAGAGTAGCCAGAAGATTGGAACCCGCTTCAACTTCCGGACTTTTTTCGTCATTATCATTTATCAATAATTTTACTTTACCCTTATTAATCAATTTGCCTTCGGCATAGACTAATGCAAATACCAGGAGCATAATTGTTATGGTAAAGACACCGGCGCTAAGCGCCAAAATTTCGGTAACAGGCATCTAACTAACCCCTTTTATAGTTGAATTCCAGAGAATATCATAAACGCCATGGACATAAGACCCGTCATAAGCATTGTAATTCCTAAACCACGTAAACCGGCAGGTATATGCGAATAGCGCATTTTATGACGGATGGCAGCCATTGCCACAATTGCCAACGCCCAACCTGTTCCGGACCCAAAGCCGAAAACAAGCGATTCCCCAAAGGTATATTGACGTTCCACCATAAACAACGATGCACCCAGTACGGCACAGTTTACCGCGATCAACGGCAGAAAAATACCAAGCGCAGTATATAACTTTGGTGAATATCTATCCAGAATCATTTCCACCAATTGAACCATGGCTGCAATTACGGATATGTAACTAATAAAGCCTAAAAAACTTAGATCCACATTTGGCATTCCAACCCAGGCCAGGGCGCCGTCTTTTAACAGATATTCATTAACGGCCCAGTTTGCCGGTGTTGTAATCGTCATAACAAAAATTACCGCAGCACCAAGTCCCACAGATGTTTCAACCTTTTTTGATATCGCAAGAAAAGAACACATCCCGAGGAAAAAAGCAAGCAGTATATTTTCGACAAAGACGGTCTTGACAAATAAACTTAGATAATGTTCAAGCATGATCAACCTCTATTATTCATGAACGGTGTTGGTAATTGTCCTTTGAACCCATATCAAAAGGCCAAGGAGAATAAATGCGCCGGGTGCCAAGACCATCAGCCCCATATTTTCATATCCCGCGGCATACATTGCCTGCGGGATAACTTTTAAACCGAAGAAACTGCCACTGCCCAATATTTCCCTGAAGGTGGCAATGACCATTAATATCCAACCATAACCAAGGGCATTGCCCAACCCGTCAAGAAACGAAGGCCAGGGCTTGTTTTGTAAGGCAAAAGCTTCGGCCCTGCCCATCAAAATACAATTTGTGATAATCAAACCAACGAAAACACTCAATTGCTTGCTTATATTAAATAAAAAGGCTTTGAGAATTTGATCCACTAAAATTACAAGCGTGGCGATAATTGCCAATTCTACAATGATTCGAATATTGGAAGGAATTTGTTTACGTAACATTGAAATACTAACATTTGAAAGTGTTACCACAAACATCAAAGCCAGGGACATTACCAAAGCGGTCTGCATTTGAACGGTCACCGCGAGCGATGAACATATTCCAAGCACCTGGAAAGTGATGGGGTTGTTTTCGCTGATCGGCATCCGGAGAACTTTCATGTTCTTTTTGGAAAACCACTTCTCTCGGGGAGTTTTTACCGGAGCTAATTGTTCAGCCATTATTCTTTATCTCCTTTGAGTTTGACAATTTTTTTAAAAAAGGCTCGTACTCTTTCAAATTATCTTTTAAGAAATGTGTGACGCCACGTCCGGTCAGGGATGCGCCGCTAATGCCGTCCACATAATGATACTGTTCATTTTCAGGAATACCACGATCGGCTATTTTTCCCTTTACAACCGTAATCGAAACCAGGTTGCCTTGCGGATCAAATATTTTTTTACCTTTATAATTATCAGTGTACCATTTTTTCTCAATTTCTCCACCGAGACCAGGCGTTTCACCGTTTTTATAAAAGGTGATCCCTTTTATGGTGTTACCATCGGGTTCGATTGCAAGATAGCCATAGATGGTGGACCATAAACCATGACCTGAAATCGGAATAATATAGGCCTTTACTTCTTCGCCCACCTTATATTCAAACACTGGTAAAAGTGCTGTGTCTTTTTTCGGGTCTAAATTTTCGGGGGTTTTACCGGTAAGTAATTGGCCCGTTTTATCGATCACACAACCGGCAATATTCGATGAATAAAGGGTTTGGATCTGAGCGCGGGAATAATCTTTATCTGTTTGGGTTATTTCTGCACTCTTCAAAATATTGATTTTCATATCAAGCTTTTCATTTTCAACCTGGCGCGGCTTTAACAAAGTTGCCGCTGCCGCAAGAAGTAAACTACAGGCCAATGTGATAATCAAGGCAAAACGGTATGTTTGAGCGTTACTATGCACGACTTAGCCTCCTCCTGATATTTCCCTGCACCACAAAATAATCGATCAGTGGTGAAAAGACATTCATAAATAAAATGGCCAGCATCATACCTTCCGGATATGCGGGGTTCACGGTGCGGATCAACACGGCAAGAACGCCGATCAAAAAGCCATAAATCCACTTCCCTTTTGTCGTTTGTGCGGCGGAAACCGGATCGGTCGCCATAAATACCGTCCCAAAAGCAAATCCGCCCAAAACCAAATGATAGTAACCCGGCATAGACAATATGGAAGATGAATTTGCCCCTGAAAGGAGATTAAACAATCCGGCCATTGCCAGCCCACCGAGCACCGTTGATAGCATAATACGCCAACTTCCAACACCTGTAATGATTAAGATCAATGCTCCTATCAATATTAGAAAGGTTGATGTTTCACCTATACTACCGGGTATAAACCCGAAAAACATATCATGAAAAGAAAACCCGGCAGCGCTGGCAGCCTTTACTGAAGACATCCCATGCTCCGCTCCAACGGCTACCGATAAGGGTGTCGCGCCGGAAAAACCATCCACGATTTTATCCTTTACGGCATCGATTGCTGTCCAGACCTTATCACCGGATATTTTACCCGGGTAGGCAAAGAAAAGAAATGCCCTGCCGACCAAAGCGGGGTTCAGGATATTCATCCCGGTACCGCCAAAAACTTCCTTCCCGATAACAACGCCAAATGATACGCCAACGGCCACTTCCCATAAAGGCATGGTTGGTGGCAGTACAAGCGGAAACAACAAACCTGTGACTAGGAACCCTTCATTTACTTCATGCTTGCGAATAATGGCGAACAACACTTCCCAAAAACCGCCCACAATGTAAGAAACAAGAATGATCGGCAATACCTGCCACAGACCAAAACCAAAGGCGTCGGCAAAAGCCGGCGATATACCCAGGGCTTTAAAATGTTGAAACCCGGTATTATACATTCCAAAAAAGGTCACAGGCAACAAGGCCACGACTACGGTCATCATAAACCGTTTTGTATCCAGACCGTCACGGATATGAGGTCCGGATTTTGTCCGCGTATTCGTCCAGAAAAGGATCGTTTCCGTCATTTCAAAAATCGGAAAATATTTTTCTAATTTTCCGTCTTTTCCAAAAACACCTTTCTGGTTTTCCAGTAGCTTTTGTAAAAAATTCAATTTATCATACCTTCATGATTATGATACATTTTTATTATAGTCCTATCCTTCTTTTTCAATCATGTCCAGCCCGTGACGTACTGTAGCGCCAAAATCAAATTTGGATGGGCAGATATAACTACACAGGGCCAAATCTTCTTCATCAACTTCCAGGATGCCCAAACCTTCCATCTCGGTAATATCTTCTGCCAGAACACTTTTCACCAGATGAACCGGATAGATATCCATGGGCAAAACACTTGCGTAGTCTCCGCTTATTATCAAGGCGCGTTCGGCGCCATTTAAAAGTGTACTCATTGGCAAGTCTTTTTTTCCCATTAACTTAGAAAAGAAAGTGCGCGAGTGGCTTGGCACATTGATTCCCGGACGGTACCAGCCAAGAAATTTAAGCGTCTTTTCGCCTTCGGGAATAACGCTCAAAAGATTATTATAAAAGCCAACATACCCTTTTGATAAAACTTTAGTTCCGGTTAGTACATTACCATTTATATAGCGCACTTCATCGGCGGTCAACATTTCCGGCTTTACAAATTCTGCAACCGGGGCACCCAATATGGTTTTAAAATAACTACGATCCTTTAATCCATTTCCGGCCAGGGCAACAACCCGTTCAACCGGCACCTCGCCCGAAATAAGAAATTTTCCAAACATCGCCACATCATACGGTGCGATGTACCAGACAGTTTCACCACTATTGATGGGCTTAATATGATGGATTTGCACACCAACATTGCCAGCGGGATGCGGACCGGAAAAGGTATTCAGTTCAACGCCACTTACATCGGCAAAGGCATCAACCCGGGGCCCTTCTGCTGAGGTACTTAAATAAACTTTCCCATCAGTCAATTGGCTTAAACAATTTATACCGGCCTGAAAATTTTCTTTTTGTCCGTCCATTATCATGGACATGTCCGCGGAAAGTGGCGCAGTGTCCATACCGGAGATAAAGATATCGCGTGGAAATTCACTCGGATGGGCCAGTTTATTAAAAGGCCGCTGACGAAGCATGGGCCATAACCCGCCGCTCATAAGCAAGCTGACCAATTTTTCGCGATCCGTTTGTGCTATTTTATCGGGGGCGATTTTATCGAAACTTAGCGCCGCCTTTTTGTTGTCAACTTCAACAACAATTTCCATCAACAAACGCCTGGGGCCACGATTTATTTCTACAACTTTACCACTTACCGGAGATGTAAATTTCATATCCGGGTACATTTTGGCGTGGAACAGGGAGCTGCCTTTTTTTACGACATCACCAACGGCCACTTCCAGCCTGGCCTTGATCCCACGAAACTCATAAGGTTGTAAGGCAACCCGTTGCGGTGAGAGCGCTTCCGACCATTTCTTTTCGGCCGCGCCTGAGACGGGTATATCAAAACCTTTCTTCAATTTGAAGTTTGCCATGTGCAGTACACCTTGGGTTTAAATTAATTTGGCTTTATCCAATCTATCTTTTCATCAAACGATGAAATTAACATAAATGGGAAATTTAATACATAGATTTCTTTTATTCAATTTTTATTCATGTGTTATTGCCACTTTATTTCATTACAGGCATTTTTTAAATATTTTCATCCGAATAAGAGTACAGATTCGACATTGGTGAGAAGACCATGAGTCCGCAATTTTTTTTTGTGACGATATCCACGACAAACAAAGGCCTGCATCCAGACAGGATGATTGTGTTGCGGGTTCAACTCTTTAAATAGTGAACACCGAAATGTGCAATATCTTCTTATGGTCGCATAAAATTGCCGAAGAATGGTGGTTAAACGGAGAGGAAAGCAGTGTGAAGTACAGCCTAATATCTTTTAGTCCATTATTTTAACGTGTGTCTAATCGCTTTAGATAACGGATCATTTGCTGTAACTACTTATTCGCTAAGATAAAATTTTTACTTAAATGAGGGTTTTATTAAATTTAACATTCTCTAAAAATTTGAATTAAGGAAAATATTATGTCCCATGAACATAGAAGGACAAATCCTCATTTGATTCGAACGG
>CAYWBI010000015.1:0-40054 GCA_964456445.1 uncultured Calditrichaceae bacterium | reverse complement strand
TTCATGTTCATTAAAAGGCGTATTCTATTTCCACACAAAAACCAGTAGAGCCTATAAAAAGGAAATTTACTAAGCTTTGTACACTATTCCCAGGCTTCGTATATTTCCAACTTAGCAATAACTAAAAAGATATAAATGGCCGCATCAAAAGAGAATCGTTCAGCCAAACTTATCCGGGGCGCCATCGCCCCCACGCTGATCAAAATGGCCCTGCCAATGATCATCGCCATATCCGGGATGCTGGTGTTTAACCTGACCGACACCTATTTTATCGGACGTCTGGGCAAGGGGCCCCTGGCGGCACTGACCTTTACATTTCCTGTCATCATGGTTTTTACAAGTCTTGCCCTGGGTATTGGCACGGGTGCATCCGCGGTAATCTCACGTGCCATTGGCGAAGGCAACCACCACAAAGTGCAACAACTTACCACAAACGCTTTGCTCTTGATCCTGCTTATAGCCGTTGTGGCCATTACGGCCGGTCTTCTGACCATGGAGCCTCTGTTTAAAATGCTTGGCGCCCATGGACAGATTCTGTCCGATGTGAAACTTTATATGTATATCTGGTATTCCGGGGTGCTCTTTGTAATGGTGCCCATGGTAGGCAACAATGCCATTCGGGCAACCGGCGACACCAAGACCCCAAGTATGGTTATGCTCATTGCGGCAGGGATCAATCTTGGACTTGACCCTATTTTTATTTTTGGTTACGGACCAGTTCCGGCCATGGGTATCGAAGGAGCCGCCTGGGCAACACTTTTTGCCCGGATGATTACCCTGGTCGCCGCCTTGTATATTTTAATACACCGCGAAAAAATGCTTTCCTTTGAGCGCCAGCCTCTTTTAGAAATTTGGCTCTCATTTAAACAGATTATGAAAATCGGCGTCCCCACCGCCGGGGCGCGTATGTTGCTGCCAATTGGTACCGGGGTTATCACCCGTATCATTTCAGCCTATGGCGTTGGTGCTGTAGCAGCCTACGGCGTAGGCAGTCGGCTGGATTTTTTTGCCATCGCCCCAATGATGGCCATCTCGGCAGTTATCGGGCCCTTTGTCGGGCAAAACGCCGGGGCAGGATTTTATGACCGTATCCAGAAAGCGGTGAAGGGCAGCTCGTTGTACATAGTCGTCTGGGGCGGCATCATGTGGGGCATCTATTTTCTTTTTGCCCCTACCCTTATAAAGCTGTTCAATTCCGATCCCAATGTAGTAAAAACCGGCGTGCTTTATCTAAGCATTGCCCCCGCGGCTTATGCTTTTGTCGGTTTGCTGCAAATCGGCGGAACGGTTCTAAATGTATTGGACAGGCCTTTGCATGCCTCCGGGATAAACCTGTTGCAGATGTTTTTCATCTATATCCCCCTGGCTTTCTTATTAAAAATATATCTTGGTCTGACCGGCGTCTTCAGCGCGTATGTTTTTTCATACTTTTGTACCGGGCTGATTGCCAGTTTTTATACGCGTCGCATTATACGCCGACATCTCATTGAGTAATACGTCTTTGCTGGAAAAGTATAAACCATAAATAAATATCCAATTCAATAAATATATAGAAGCCTAATAACCGATTGTTGTTTTTATTACACAAATATCACGGTCCGTTTGTTTAGCGTCATCACCCGTTTTTCAATATGGGCTTTCAGGGCCCGGGCCAGCACCATGCGTTCCAGGTCCCGCCCTTTGCGCACCATGTCCTTTATACTGTCCTTATGACTTACCCGGATAACATCCTGCTCGATAATCGGGCCTTCGTCCAACTGCTCGGTAACATAATGACTGGTAGCGCCAATAATCTTAACACCACGGGCATAGGCCTGTTTGTATGGATTGCCACCGGCAAAGGCCGGTAAAAAAGAATGATGGATATTTATAATTTGATTTGGAAAGCGCTGTACAAAAGCTGGCGACAAAATTTGCATATAACGGGCCAGGACCACTGTATCCACGCTGGAATCTTTCAAAAGCTTCAGTTGTCGCTCTTCTTGCTGCAAACGGTTGTCTTTTGTAATTGGAAAAACATGATAGCTAACCCCATAGAATTCGGCTAAGGAATTTAAATCGGGATGGTTGGATATGATCATTGCAATGGAACAGGCCAGTTCGCCTGCTTTATGCCGGTTTAATATATCAAGAAGACAATGATCATATTTAGAGACAAAAATAGCTATCCGGGGGATTTTAGATGAAAAGTGGATGTGCCAGGTGGCTTTGAATTCCCTGGCCAAGGGCGTAAAGGCATCGGAGAGCTCACCGGCTTCAATAGAGAAATGATCCATTTTCCAGGCAACCCGGATGGTGAATATCCCATCGGATACATGTTCGTCCAGATCGGTAATATTACCGCCACGTTCAAAAATAAAATGGGTAATACGTGAGACCAAACCCGACCGGTCGGGACAGGATAACAATAAAACAGCACTTTCTGATACAGATGACATTAGATTCCTTTTACTTTTAGCTTGTTTTTAACTTCGAGTAACTTTACAAAAAGTTAAGGGTGGAAAATATTTTTCCCTTCTGTGGATAAAGCATGCATCCTATCTCTTTTTGCAAAAATAAATGCGCTATGGCAGATAATAGCTGGCATTATAAATAGCCAAAGTTATCCATAAATATTTTTAACAATGGGAATCTGCAACGCAAGGACAAAGCTGACTTCCTTCAATAAAAAAAGCACTACTGGCTTTTGAGTGGAAATAAAACAGACCTTTTAATGAATCTTAATGTTTCTTGAATTAAAAAAGAATGAAAGCCTTTGGAATTTGATTTCGTTTCAATAAGCAAAAGGTTCGGGCAAGTGAACCGCTTGAATTTCAATCAAATTGTTTTTCTTCTTTGAATAGCCCCGGAATTTATCCCGGGGACGAACGAACCGATTGATTTCTCGTGGCTTTAGCCCCTAAAGTTGTTGGGCTAAAGCCCACATTAATTGCCTTTTTCATTTTTCTCCCCGCCCTAAAGGGCGGGGTTAGTCAGAGAAGGCATTCTACCCTTGAGCTCAGCTGCCTTCATGCCAAAACAAGTCCGAAATCCAAATTATCAATTTTTTAGTTAGACAATCCTGTTATCCTCTCTTTTGAATATTCTTTCTATCTAAGATTTTACCCACAAGAAACCCAGTAAAGGCAGAAAAAAAAGCCTCCGAAGATCGGAGGCTTTGGAAATTAGATCAATAGAGGCGTTTATTTACGCGTTAAGCGCTTTATCCACCCTGGCAAAAGCCCAGTCGATTTCTTCCTTTGTTATGATCAGCGGCGGGGCAAGACGGATCACATTTTCATGAGTTTCCTTGCACAGCAGACCGTCTTCTTTTAAGGCCTCACAATAGGGACGCGCTTTTTCCGTCAGTTCGATGCCGACAAACAAACCTCGCCCGCGGATATTTTTAATCTTTGTATTCCGAATGGTTTTCAATTTGTCCATCAGATAAGCGCCGAGTTCAGCGGAACGCTCGGCTAAATGTTCATCTACAATAACCGATAAGGCCGCGCGGGCCACAGCGCTGCCCAATGGATTTCCGCCAAAGGTGCTGCCATGATCGCCGGGGTTAAAGACTCCCAATATTTCCATGCTGCTTAAAACCGCGGAAACCGGGTAAAAACCACCGGATAGCGCTTTGCCAATCACCAGCATATCCGGCTTTTCGCAGAGATCATGCTCATAGGCAAACATCTTGCCGGTACGCCCCAAACCTGTTTGAACTTCATCGGCAATGAATAAAACTTTATTGGCCTTACACAATTTCTGCGCAGAGCTTAAATATCCCTTTGATGGGATAAGAATACCGCCTTCGCCCTGGATAGGTTCAAACATAAAGGCCACGGTATTAGGTGTTATTGCCGCCTGCAACGCATCAATATCATTGAAAGGCACCACCTTGAAACCGGGGGCAAAGGGACCAAAGCCATCTTTATATTGATCTTCGGTTGAAAACCCTACGATGGTTGTGGTGCGTCCATGAAAGTTGTTGGCACAAACAATGATCTCTGCCTTGTCGGCTTCCACACCTTTAATTTTATAACCCCATTTGCGTGCAGCTTTAATCGCCGTTTCCACCGCTTCGGCACCCGTATTCATCGGCAAAGTCATTTCCATCCCGCTCAATTCGGATAACTGTTTATATAACAATCCCAATTGATCATTGCGAAAAGCCCTGGACGTCAGGGTAACCTTTTGGGCCTGATCGCTAAGGGCCTTTAAAATTCGCGGGTGGCAATGTCCCTGATTTAGCGCGGAATACGCGCTGAGGCAATCCATATATTTTTTTCCTTCAACATCATAAACCCAAACACCCTTGGCACGTTCAATAACAATATCCAGAGGATGGTAATTATTGGCTCCGTATTGATCTTCGATCTCCATGTATTCTCGTGAGGTCATTTAAAATTCTCCTATAAAACAATTTGTTTGGCAACTCTTTAAGATAAATATTTTATTGTTCATGTTTTAACCCGTTGTCGCATGAGACACAAATCGCCCCGATAAAATCAGGGATTGGACGGGCGTAAATCAATTTCACTGATTGTTGCATTATCGGGTGTTTCCAGCATATGCACCATAGCCGAAGCTACATCGGTCGCTTGTAATATTTTTTCAGGCGCTTTTGGTGCGAACGCATTGTTAGGACCGCTAAAAAAAGGCGTATTTACCGATCCCGGGCAAATGGTTAAAACCCGTATCCCGTTTTTCCGTTCTTCCAGCATCAGGGAACGGCTAAATCCAACAACCGCGTGTTTAGTTGCAACATACCCCGCAGCATTCGCCAAAGCGTTTTTACCGGCCAATGATGCCACATTAATAATTGCCGATGATTTTTGTTTTCTTAGATAGGGTATCGCCAGACGGGTGGCAATAAACAGCGCACGAACATTAAGGTTGAACATCGTATCCCAATCAGCGGTGGATGTTTCTGGGATTGGCTTAAAAATACCCAGTCCGGCATTATTTATCAGTATGTCCAACTGTTTAAAATGATCAACAGTCCCTTCAATAAAAGCCGTAATTTCTTTTTCCCGGGACATATCGCCAGAATAAACAAAGGTATCCACATCCACTTCCCGGGCGAGGGATTCGAGCAATTCCCGGTTCCGTGCGGATATAGCAAGACGCACACCTTTTTTTGCAAGCTGCAAAGCGGTCGCCCGGCCAATGCCCTTACTGGCGCCGGTAATCAATGCTACTTTATTTTTTAATTCCATAATTTCCTTCAATTTGATCAAGACGGCTAAAGCTAAGACTTTTATATGGCTAAATCAACACCCGTGCGGACTTCTTTTGCACAGAAAACATTACATGTATAAAAAAAAAGCCCCGGTTTAACGGGGCTTGGATTTTAATAAATTATGTTCTGTATCAATTTATTGCCCGCTGGAATCGGCTGGAACCGGAACCGGTTTTGGTGTAACGGAAATATTAACTTTTTGTGAAACCTTATCCATACCATCTGTAACGACAACCGAAACCGAAAAATTTCCCGGCTGTGCTTCCGGCCAGCTCAGACTTCCATCCGAATTGATACGCATCCCTCCTGGGGCACCATCCAGACTAAAGGTCAAATCGTCCTTGTCTTCATCGCTAGCGGTAAAACTAAGATTCAGCGCCTGCCCTTCCTGCAACTCAGCGCTCCCAGGCCCAGTTAAGACCGGTTTACGGTTGATGTTATTGACAGTTAAATTAAATGTCGTGGATGCTGACGCGCCAGACGGGTCCTTTACGCTAACCGTAATGTCCGTATAATTGCCTGCATTCTCAAAACCAGTTTGCCAGCTTATGGTGTTGGAACCGGCGTCGAAGGATGCACCATCGGGCAGGTTATCAACGGAAACCGTCAGTTTGCCGCTATCTTCCTTATCCGGGTCCGAAGCGTTTACGGTTACGCTCCAGTTTTGATTTTCATCGACCGTTTGATCGTCAATAGTGGCCACAACCGGTGGGCGGTTGACATGATTTACAGTAATTGCCAACGGTTGTTTCACTGTAAAACCCGCATCGGCCACACTAAACGAAAGCGTATAGTTTCCTGCCTGATCAAAATCCGGCGTCCAGCTTAAAGCTTGTGTTGCCGGGTCAAAAGTTGCGCCATCGGGAAGGCCATCAACCGTATAAGCCAATTTTCCTTCGTCTTCCTTATCGGGGTCTGTGGCCGGGGTAAGTTTAAAGGACAACGTAGTGTTTTCATCCACTGTCTGTGCCTGCTGTGGCGGGAAGACCGGCGTGCGGTTCACCTGATTCACCGTAATTTTTACAGGCTGTTCAACTGTTGCCTGCTGTGGATCGGTTGCGGAAAATGTTACAGCATAATCACCGGCCTGATCGAAGGTCGGCGTCCAGGTAAATGTACCGCTTGCAACATCAAATGTGGCGCCTTGCGGTAATGGACTTGATGAAAGGGCAACCATCCCGGCATCCTCTTTATCCGGGTCACTGGCGGCGACGGTAAATTCCAGGGCTTTGTTTTCATCCACTACCTGGGCATTTTGCGGCGTAAACAATGGTGGCCGGTTTACATGATTTACGGTAATATCGGTTGTTTGAGAAACAGAAAGATTTCCATCGCTGACGGTAAAGACAAGCTGGTAATTCCCGGATTGGTCATAAGTGGGCTTCCAGCTAAATTCTGCTCCATTAAGTATTGCCCCGTCGGGTAATTTATCCACACTGTAGCTAAGGTTTGCTTTATCTTCGATATCAGGATCGCTTCCCTGCAGGGTAAAGGAAAGCGTTTTATTTTCATCCACCACCTGCGCGGCAATCGGTTGTAACTCTGGCGAACGGTTTATGTGGACAACCGTAATTTGTACCTTTTGTGCGGCTGTCAGCCCGGATGGGTCACTTACGGTAAACTGTATTTTATTATACACACCGGACTGTTCATAGTTTGGTTGCCAGCTAAACGTATTGCTTACAGGATCAAAATTTGAGCCTTGTGGTAATTGATCCGTACTCACTGTTAATTTACCGGCGTCTTCCACATCGGGGTCTGAAACGGTGATGGTAAAATGCAGGGAATCGTTTTCGTTTACCGTTTGTGCGGCAATAGCATCCATAACAGGCGGACGATTTACATGATTCACTGTTATATGCACGATTTGAGAGTCACTTAATGCACCGGCTGTAAAGGTAAAAGGTATATCGTAGTCTCCGGACTGATCATAGGTGGGCGTCCAGTTAAATGTGGCGCTTCCGGTGTTAAAAGTGGCGCCGTCGGGCAACATCCCATTTGAATAACTTAGCTTATCCTGATCTTCCTTGTCCGGGTCATTGCCCTGCAAGGTGAATGTCACCGGCGTATTTTCATTGGCAACAATAGGATTTACCGTTTGAAGAATGGGTTTGCGGTCCACATGGTTTACTGTTATCGTAGCTCCATCGCGCATTAAACCACCGGCCCCATCATGCAAAACAAAATCCACCGTATAAATACCGGATTGTTCATAAGTTGGTGTCCATGTAAAAGTGCGTGTTTTTGGTTCAAAACGTGCACCAGCCGGCATGTTTTCTGCCGAATATATTAAATGTCCCTTATCCTCCACATCCGGATCGCTGCCTTCTTTTAAAACAAAGCGAACCATCTGTTCTTCATTTATGGTGGTATCGGCAACAAGAGGCATAAGCGGGTTTCGGTTTACATGCTTTACAATAATATTAAATTTTGCCTGATTTTCCAGATGGCTTTCGGTATTTTCATGTACAACGATGGTCACATCGGGATATGTTCCGGACTGATCATAGGTTGGGGTCCAGTTAATAATCCCGGATTTGGTATCAAATACCGCGCCATGGGGGATATTTTTTATCGTGAAATATATTTCATCACCATCGGGATCATATGCCTGGGGGGCAATGGTCAACGATTGGTTTTCATCCACCTTCTGCAGTGCAATGGGTTCGATTAATGGTGGATGGTTATGACGCACAATGATCGTTTTACTATCGGCAGCGATATAAACATAAACATCACTTTTCCAGGATGCATAAATATTAGCATCGGATTGATACGAACCTTCTTTTAGCGGATGAAGCGGATCGCTGACATTAACGATATCCAAACGTTTTTTTGATTCATTAGCCAAAAAGGCTGAGTTACCCGTTTTAAATAGACTATAGACATAGCCATCAACGGTAATTTTTGAAAGCAATTTTGGAAATGCCGGATTACTTACATCGATGATCCACATGCCATCTGCGCCATTTGAAACATAGGCTTTATTCTCTTCCACCTGGACGGTCCTGGCATAACGCATATCTGTAAAAGCGCCCAGCCTTTTGAGCCGGGTCGGATCAGAAACATCCAATATAAGCAAACCGCCATTTTTATCGGCGACATACAGCGTGCTGTCCTGTAAAAACAGACCCCAGGCAAAACCTTTTGTATCATATCCGCCCACGTGGACCGTTTTCCTGGGATCACTTACATCATATATGTTGATACCAATCAATTCTTCCGCGGTATAAACATAATTTCCATGAGCAATAACATAATGGACGTCCCCCTTTGTTTTGGCGTGCCCCAGCTGCGTGATATGTGCAGGGTTGCTCACATCAAGGATGGTCACACCATATATTTCGCTTGACAAATAGGCTGTATTGCCCAGGACGACACAGTTATGGCTGCGGTTCTCTGTGGTAAATGAGCCCAGTTCTTTTGGGTTATTCACATCGGCCACATCAACAATTTGCAAGCCACTCCAAATATTTGTGACGAAAAGCTGTGTACCCTTTAGGTAAACACTTTGAATACCATCGACAGCTTGTTCACCGGTACTTAATCGGGCAGGCTGTATGGAAGAAATAAACTCTGCGCTGGCCTTCTGTGCGAAAAGGCCGGAAGGGGCTGTAAGCAATACGATAAATGCGCTAAACCCAAACCATTTTTTCAAGGGGAAAAACATGCTATATCTCCTGTGGCAATGCTAAAACTGCCAATTTTATTATTGATGTAATTGGTCGTATATAATAATTATAAAATAGTCGTCAATATTTGCATTACTCTTTAGAAATTGCTTCGCTCATTTACCATGCCGATAAGGGAACCTACAAAAATGTCAACGCGAATAAAATACAAATAATTTCCAGAAGCTAAAAATATTAATCGGAAGGTTTCTAAAAGTAATCCAAACGATTTAATTTGTCTATTTTTTTATGACCGCGGACAGGAAATCTCCATAAACCATTGCCTGTGCTTTACGTTCATAAAGGGCAATTTCCTTATCTATGGGTTTTATCGCTTGTCCATTTTGTATCCAGTTTTTTAAGATATCAGCGATCTTTTGCGGCGCGTTTGAATCCACATCAACACCGGTACGGGTAGAGCGCAGCAAATCCGCCGCCTCACCTGCATGCGGAACAACGCCCAAAATTGGCAAACCTAAACGCAGGTATTCATAAACTTTACCACCTATTGTATTGGCCGCCTGTGGATTATTACTATCAAGAATAAATATCAGCGCGTCCATCCCGGCCAAAATATTTAAACAACTTCCGTGTTTTTGATAACCCCAAATTTTTATATTTTTATCAACGCCATAGTCCCGTGCCAGTTTCTCCAGATCCAACATTGATTGCCCAATGTGATGAAAACGGATTTTATTGAACATCCCGATATTCTCTTTTTTCATGATTGCTAATGCCTTGAACAGCGGTTCCGGGCTGTTTAGATGTGAATATGTGGTCCCGGAAAACGCGATATTGAAAAAGGCATTATCTTGTTTTGTCGCTACGATATCTTCAAAGTCCTCGGCGTCGAAGCCATTCGGGATTACCCGCCAGTTTTCATAACGAAAACCAGGGATGTTTTCCCGAAAATGTTCCAGTAAAGTCCGGGTGCAACTAACGCCATATTCGATACCCCGAATGGCCGCGCGCTCATGCCGGACATCCAAAAATTTATGTAACGGGGACGGATAAATTTTATAGGGGTTGATCACCCAGGGGTCACGCATATCAAGAACGACAGGGATGTTTGAATTTTGTCTTAGCCGTGCAGCCGCTGTTGCAAGCGAGTATGGCGGGGAACTGACCAGAATACAATCGAAAGGTTCTTCCCGGATAATATCCAGGGCTTTTCTTTCGGCCCGGTCCGACCAGCTTTTCCGTATGTCCGGTATGAAAAACAATGAACTTAACCAGCGTAGTACAAAAGTTGATTTCAATTTGCGCAGGCGCCCTTTTTGAACCCGGGCAAAAGGATCATCGACGGAAACAATTTCCAGACTGGCGGGTATCTCAGATAATAAGCTTTCATCGCGGAGGCTATGTGCGCCCTGGCCCGACACTGCAACAATAAGTTTAAAGTGCCAGTTTTGACGGCTGAGGTATTTTACAAGTTTTAATATTCGCTGAACGCCGCCCCCGCCGGCGGGGGGAAAATAATAGGTTATGATTAAACACCGTTTATCCATTGCTGTTGTGCCAGCTCCTTCACGGGTTTGTAAATCAATTCAAAGTCATCTTCATTGTGTTCAAAATCCCGATTGGCCGTGTCCACTGTTACAACCTTAAAACCATCATCCCTGGCGCGTTCGATCCAGTCATCATACGCCTGGTTCAACTGGGCAAGATACGCCGGATCGATATTTTTTTCATAGTCACGCCCCCTTAGGGCAATATGTTCCTGCAATTGTTCAACCGTTGAACGTAGATATAAAATCAAATCCGGGCGGCGCAAATATTCCACCATGGTAGAAAAAAGTTCATGATAATTTTTAAAGTCCCTATCAGACATAAAGCCTTGCTTATGCAGGTTATAGGCAAAAATCTCAACATCTTCATAAATCGATCGGTCTTGAATACACGAGTCCGGCCAATCCGTTATTTCTTTTTGGCTGCGGAAACGATTTGAAAGAAAAAATATTTGCAGATGAAAGCTCCAACGTTTCATATCCGCATAAAAATCTGAGAGATATGGGTTATCGACCACTTTTTCGTAGTAGGCTTTCCAGCCCAGTCTTTGGCTAAGCTTTTGGGTGAGCGTTGTCTTGCCTACTCCAATATTTCCGGCAATCGCAATAAACAGTTTATTTTTTTCGTCTTTTTTCATAGGCCCCTATAAAAACAGTCAAATACACAGCTATATAAAATGATGGAATACTGGCACAAAAATCATGTCAACGGTTTTTAAAACTGAAAGATAACATTTGTATAGAAACGGACTGCCACTCCATGATATGTTCCTTTCTCATAAATAAATTTTGAAGCGGCCTCAAGGGCAATCCTATCATAATAATCGTTCAATCCCTTTACGACCGAAGCAGATTCGACATGTCCGCCTCTGTTGATAAGCAGGCGCACAATAACACGGCCCCTGGCGCCCAGCCCCAACGGGCTATTGGATATATATGGGGCCACCTTTTTTCGGGCTATTGCCCTTTTGCTGTCCAGCATAACTTCCAGAAAGACCTGTTTATATTCCTTTACTTGATTATAAACAGCAGCAGCATGTTTGATAGTCTTCTCTTTGTTGGCGATTGCCAGCGGTTTTACCTTTTTACTCGTTTCTATTTTTTGTTCTTCAGAGGTATTGTTTTGCTGCGTACCCTGTGTTTCAGATTTTCCACCGGATATTTGGCCTCTGCCGTTATTATTGACAGAGTTGTTCGCCAATGGCGCCGATGTTGCCGGGGCCTGGGAAACATTATACAACTTCCTGCGGATATCCTGACCAAATTTTGGACTAAAGACCACTTTCCCAAAAGCCGGGTCATCATCGGCATCATATATTCGGGCTGCAATTTCTAAATCGTTTTTTGTTTGCCAGGTATTGTTTTGTGCTGAGATCGTTTTCCGGCTATGATTATAAACATCATACTCTGTATTTTCAAGTATTTGGTTTTGTCCCTTATTGTAAGATAAACCTTTTTGGAGATTCCCAAGATTTGGTTGGGACAAACTAAAAGCGATAACGCCGTTTTGATTTAACGAAATAAGGTTTTGGGTAAATACCGGTTGTGCGCCCAACCCGGTTATAACACCGGAGTATCCATTTTCTGAAATTATATTATTAAATATTTTAGCGTGCGACTTAACATCGATGGACAAGCCTGCATTATAGTTTAAATGGATTTGAGAATTGCTGACCTGGGAATTGCTTTTTTTTATAACAACACCGTTATAGGCATATTCAATAACCGCATAATTGATGATCGAAATCTGTTTTTTATTTAACAGTTCAATCCCATACCAATCACCCATGCGGGGTGATTTGGCCGCTGAGGAAAAAACAACACGATGATCAGGCGTTCCCTTAACAATAAGGATGCCATTTACAATTAATTCACAACGTGTTTGATCTTTCCCGCTTTTAGCCTGATCCATGTTTGGCGAAAAAAGGACGTGTGTATCCGCCATGACGGTTAAAATCACACCACTGGCAACGGTAATATCCCCCTTGATGACTATGGTCCCGCTCCAGCTTTCATTGCTCTCAATAGTCTTATTTGCAATAACAGCGCCGCTGGCATGAAGCGGGACAATGTTTAGCAGAAATATCCATATAAATAAGTGTTTAACCATAGTTGTAAAATTTAGCTGGGAACAGACAACATTCCAATTTTTAAAACGTTCATACAGCCGGGCAAAGAGAAACATGTTTTATACACTATCCGTCCCTGTGAGGTTGTACAATGACATTAATGTACCATTACTTTTCGGCTAAGTGGTTTTTATAAACTCGCTTATCGATGAAAGTAAGTCATTTTCCTTAAAGGGCTTTACAATAAATGCATTGGCCCCCAGTTCTTCCCCCGTAGTGCGATGTTTCATCCCCGCACGTCCGGTAAGAATAATTATTGGTAATTGTGCGTATCTATTTTGTTCACGGATATGACTTATCAAATCAAAACCATGCATTTTGGGCATCTCCAGATCGGTAATAATTAGGTCCACACGTTCGGATTCTAATTTTTCCAGGGCATCCGCGCCATTTACCGCTTTAATGGTTACAAAATTGTTTCGCTCCAAAATGGAACCCACAAAATTACGTACGCTGTTTGAATCATCAACGATCATAATTTTTGCCTGTCGATTTTTTACGACCCTGGGCTTTGAAGATGTATCTGCTGCTTTAATATTTTGCTTTTTGAGCGTCGCTTTTTTAGCAGAAGGTTTTTTAGGTTTTTCCGCACGTTCCACCTTTTTGACGGGTGTCTTTTTTTCCGGCACATTTCCAAAATATTGATTTTCGACCTTTTTTATAACGCGGGCAAAATCCAGGATCAAGGCAACTTCACCATTGGCCATGATTGTCCCACCGGCAATGTACTCGACATTTTGCAGATGACTGCCAAGCGATTTGATCACCACTTCCTGACGGCCAACAATGGCATCAATGCCAATGGAGATACTTACTCCTGCATCAAATATAACAACGGCAGATTGCTCGTTTGTTTCATCCCGGGGTTGAACATCCCGGTTGAACTGTAATATATCGAGAAGATGAACATAGGGCAGCAAACGGCCTCGGACCCGTATGTATTTTTTCCCGTCATCTTCAATAATCTCATCCCTTTTAAACTGGATGATTTCCTGTACGGCGAAGACCGGCATGGCTATGGTTTGATTGGCGACAGTTGCCATCAGCGCATGTGATACGACCAGGGTCAGCGGCACCCGTAGCATAAAAGAGGTTCCAACGCCTTTTTCTGTTTTTAAGCGTACATTGCCCTTAAGTTTTTGCAATTGGTTGGCAACCGCGTCCAGACCGATGCCACGGCCCGATTCTTCTGTAACTTTTGAACGGGTTGTAAATGCAGGGTAAAAAATATAGTCAAGAACTTCCGCCTCGCTCATCTTTTTAAGATGTTCCGGATCAACAAGTTTTTGTTTTAAGATTTGTTCCTTTACCTTGGCCACATCGATCCCGGCCCCATCATCTTCGATATCAATGAGTATCTGGTTTCTTTCCTGCCGGGCGCGCAAAACAAGCGTCCCGTTTTCAGGTTTATCCAATGCCTTACGCTCTTCAACCGTTTCGATACCATGATCAATAGCATTGCGGATTACATGTAAAATGGGCTCGGCCAAACCTTCTACCATCGCCCGGTCCATCTCGGTGTTATTGTCTTCTATGATCAGGTTGACTTTTTTTCCTTGTTTCTTTGCAAGATCGCGTACCGCCCTGGGATAGCGGTTAAATAAATTATCAATTGGTACCATACGCGTTTTAAGCATATCACTGTGCAGCAGTTTGCTTATATTGGTCAACCGGCCAATATTTTGATCAAAATTTTCCGTAAGGCGATTGAGATCGGACGAAATCAAGTTGACGGCATGTACCACATCTTTTATGTTTTCGGAGATTTTACGGACGCCTTCTTTAGGGCCGTTGTCTTTCTCAACATCAGGACCTTCATCCACATGTGACGACATACTATCCTCAAGGATGTTTTCAGTCGCACGTATTTGTTTTTTTTCACCTTCGATATTGGCCAGGATTTCTTTCAAGGCGTGGAGGTTGGCGCCAAGCTGGGTTTGGTTTATCATCAACTCAGATGCCATATCAACCATTTTGTCCATATACTCGGTGTCAATCTTTAAAATATTTTTCTCTTCGGTTCTTACGGGCGCCGCTTGTTTATTTACCGAAGATATTGTTTTTTCATCGGGAATATGACCTGGCCCGGGAACGGAAAAGCTTTGAAAGGAAAAAAGTTTGTTATCGATTGCGGCAAGACGTGATGTCATTTGATCTATGGCATCACTACCGCTTAAATGTACGTGGTTCACCATATCGGCAATAAGATCAAGGGCAACAAATGCAGAGTCGAGCATTTCGCTTTTCACATCACTGCCACTTGTTTTATAAAGCTGGAAAAAATCTTCCATCTTATGGGCAAGATCACCAATATGATTAAAACTGGAAATATATGCACTGCCTTTTAATGTATGCAGACGTCTTAGGGCATTTGCAAGAATCATTTCACTTTCAGGAAGATTCTCCAGTTCAAGGAAATCGTCATTTAGGCCATCAATAAGTTCCCTGGCCTCTTCGACAAAAATCTCGCGCATATTCCCGGGCATATCGTCAGTGGAATCTTGTTCATAGGGCTGTTCTTCTTTTTCCCAATGCGATTCTTCAAGTGAATCGATCAGACGGGAAACGTCCGTACTGTCAATTTCTTTACCCTCGCCCAACCGGGCCAAAATTCTGCGCGCTTCTTCAATTTTTAAAAAAAGATCGGATGTATATGTTATCTTTTCGTCATTTAAGGCCTCGGTCAATTTTTCAAGGCTGTCTGTTATTTGCGAAATTTCGATAAACCCCAGCATCTTGGCAGCGGACCTTAAAGAATGGGCTGCATAACCTAACTTTTCAACGGCTTGTATGTTTTGCGGGTCATCCCTAAGGATAGTGTTTGCATCCTGGATATCGTTTAAGAAATTAACGGACTCTTCTTTAAAAATCTCACGCAGTTCATCATCTTCATCGGAATCGGACGTAAATAATTGTTCGTCGCTCAGGTCTGCCGGAGTTTCAAGCGGCGAAATATATTGTGGCGCCTGTTCATCTGTTTCTGGCGATGACCCCGAATCTTCGATGGCAATTTGATCCAATAAATGTTCCAAATTTTCAATAGCTGTGCTGTAATCGGATTCCGGGTCCTCAAAAAGTTTTTCAAGCTGGTCTATGGCTTGCTCTAAATAAGCGGTCATATCTTCGGGCAGTTCCAATTCACTTTGCCCAAACACTTCGGCGGTTTCTTCTATCGAAGCCGACAGCTTTGCGGCATTTTCAAAATTTAGCAGATGCGCGGCCGAGCGGACAGAATGTGCGGCATTTTCGATTGGATGCAGATACGAACGCTCGCGGCCCTCTTTAAAGGCATTTAAACTTTCCTTCATTTTGAGAACGTTGGCGCCACCTTCTTCCCTGAAAAGCAGAATATCTTCATCCTCTTCCATACTTTCATCGGTTGATGTTTCTTCAACCGCTGGTTCAGCATTTTCCATGGTGCCGTCCGTGGAACTTGCCTCCTCCGCTTCCATCAGCGCCTGTTCCGGCGCCGATGGCACAAGATCATCAATCGCATCGATGATATCCGAACATTCCCCATTAATGCCCTGATGCCGCAAACGCTCGGTAAAAAGCATAAATGCATTTGAAAACTCAGCGACAACCTCCGGGGTATAAGCATTTTCCCTAGACCGCTCAATTTGTTCAAGATAGTACTCTATCAATTTTTTATAGCCATCCGCGCCAATTAGCTTTAATTCCCGGCTAACATAATTTAGAAAGTCCTTCGCATTTTCCGCGGGCTTCTCTGCATAAAAGGCACTTTCGAAACCATCGCCAAGTAATTTTTTCCTCTGAGCAATAATATGTGCCAGGGCCTCCGCCACTTGTGGATTATAAACTTCGATAGCCTCTTCCGGAAGAATAATTTCGGCAATTTCCGCGGTTAAAGTTTTTACATCCAGATCACTGCAGGGGGTTTCTGCGATCTTTTGCCATACCACCGACAATGCGCGAAGCGCCTGGGACTGCAGCTCTTTTTCCATTGTAGGTAAAGATGCATATTTTGCCTGTAGCCCGGTCACGACCCCTGGTTCAAAACCATCCGGGAACAAAAAAGCATTTTGATGTAAAATTGCAATCATTTGTTTAAGCGTCTGTTCAGATTGTTCTGTAAGAAATGTCGCATGACAAGCCGAGGCCTTACCGGCCATTATCTTAAGAACATCCGTCAGCGCCTGACCAAAGCGTTTATCATTTATATCAAACAATTCAACTTCAGGGATTGCAGGGCTTACTTCATCTTCAACAATTGTCGGTGCAGGTTCGGGAATGATTTCGGGCTTTTCTTCAACTTCTTCTATTTTATAGGGCTCGGTATAGCTCTGTCGCAATTGTTCTATTTTTTCTTTAACTGCGTCAACCGCCTTGCCGGATTTGGACTTTTCAGCAAACTTGCCAACATCTTTAAAAGTGTTTATGATTTCATCCAGCAGGGCAACACTCGACCCGGAAAAAGAAAAGGACGATGTCCCCAACTTATCCAATTCTTTGATTATTAAGTGGGCCACATGTTCAAGTCCGCTATAACCATGGATCATGCTCAGTTCTTTTAAAGATTTAAAAGCTGTAACTATCTCTTTTTGTTGAGCTGAAGCCGTTATGGCTTTTAAGGGCAGGGCCAGAATTTTATGCACATCTTCTACCCAGTCATCAACTTCGGAACTGAAATAATCGACCAATAATATGTCCAGGGATGATGATGGTTCCGGTTTTTCCACGGTAGCCGCCTCTTCCTCAGGCGCGGGGGTGATGTCCTTTTTGTCCAGGACCGCCTTAAAAACGTCGGGCGCGGACTTCTTTATCCCTTGTATTTCCTGCCGGAGCGCGTCGGCAAGTTCATCAAGATGTGTTTTACCTGCAACCAGGCTGCTGAGCCGGTCGGGATAGAGCTTTTTTAGACGGGAGAAAACGGGGTCTAAGACCGGGTTTATTTGTTTATCATCGGCGCCCGTTTCGATTGCAGAGAAAAACGGCTCCAGGAAATCTGCTCCCTGATCGTCATCTAACCGAAGGTATAGTTCACTTTTAAAATAAGTTGGCAAGTCCACTTCCGTGCCCATATCCGTTTTGATATTTTCAGTTTGTGCCATTTCCAAGAACTCTTCAAAATGCTTTTCTTTTTCCAAGTCGCCGTATTTTTCCTGAAATGTCCCTATGATTTTTTTAAATGATGCCACACTCTGTTCATCTTCCATCATCAGGGAATAAAGACTTACAAAATCGGTAGCTAAATCATTAAGGGAATTATAGACAACTTTGGGGCCGTAATCATTGGCCCTTTCAATCATATCAAACAGGAAGATAGCGAGGTCGTTCGTATTATGATACCGGGCAACCGTTTCCAGCCCATCAATAATTTTTTCTTCTTTTAACAAATATGTACTTAACCCCTTTAGCATCCGCAAATGGGAATCCGCAATTTTATCCTGCGCCTCAACAAAAGTGTGGTTAAAAAACTCAGTGAGATAAAAGGTATTAAATGATATTTCATTTGATAATGGGGTAGCCATGTATTTCTCCAAAATCATTTGGATAATCTAAATTTTTCAACAGCCTGATTTAGGTTTTTTGATAAATATTCCAAAGTAGATGCAGATTCCTTAGACTGTTTGGCGCCTTTTGCGGTTTCATCAGCGATACCTGCAATATGTTCCAGTGATGATACAATATCGGAACTGTACTTTGTTTGCTCGGCGGTCGCGCTTGAGATATCCACGGTTGATTTTGTAGAAATCTCAACGCTTTCAAGGATTTCATTTAATGCATCTCCGGCGCTATCTACCAACTTTGTCCCTTCCGAAACTTCTTTTTCACCATTTTCAATAGCGTTAAGCGTTTCGGTCGTACCCGTTTGGATATCTTCGATCAGGTCGGATATTTCATCAGCGGCCTTACTGGAACGTTCCGCCAAATTGCGGATTTCATCGGCAACAACCGAAAAGCCCCTTCCGGCGTCACCCGCCCTTGCGGCTTCGATAGATGCATTTAGGGCAAGCAAATTGGTCCGGCTGGCAATTTCACCAATAAAATCGGTGATCTCGCTGATCCTTACCGAATTGTCGCTTAGTAATTTCATTTGTCGGGAAACATCACGTACAGAACGGCGGATCCGTTGCATGCCATCGGTGGATTCTTTAACCATAGACGCCCCCCGTTGAGCGTCTTCGATAGCTTTTTTTGCAGCGGCGGAGGCGCGCTGGGCATTTTGGTTTGTGTTCTCGACAAGATCGGCCATCTCTTTGGCCATTTTACTTATATTAACTGTCTGCAAAGCTTGAGCACCCGCCCCATCGGCCATGGCGTCTGTATTGGCCCCGATGTCCTTGGTCGTCGAAGCAACTTGTTCCGCGGCCTTTTTAACATCGGTTACAAGCACCGTTAAATCACTTATCATCAAATTGAACGAGTCAGCCAGGGCGCCCAGGGCGTCGGTAGTTACATCGGCCGTTTGGGTAAAATCACCATCGGCGGCAGAACTTACAATCCGCTGCAGGGCTTTGATTTGTAGCTGAAGTTTTTCCCGTTCGACTTCAGATTCCTTTGTATCGTTTATACTGGTTTCTAATTTACGGATGTGAGGTTTTATCTCATTTAAGTAACTATTTTCAGTTTTTAAATCAATCAGCGGCTTGTTTTTCTCAAGGTTTTTCAAGTTTGCAACAACCTCATCAACGGCATATCCTAATTTACTTTTCTCCATAAGCAGGGCTATAATCCCTAAAAGGGCTACCGCGAGGATAAACAATACCGGAAATAACATAGCGTCATATATGGAACTTCCCACAGGTTGAGCATCCGTGCTTAACATAAGTAACACATTATTCTTTTTTGATATGCCTGGTATTGGTGCAAAGGCATACAAGATGGGCGTGGTCTTGCCATCATCAACAATTTTAGAAAACACCTTGTTTTTATTCAGGGCGTCATTCATCTCGGGCCAAAGGTCATACTCCACACCAATTTCATTTTTATTTTTATCGGTAACAATTTTTTGGGTAACACTTCCTTTTCTGCGTAACAATAAAACTGTTTTTAAGGGGGGATGCATGTTACCCTTTAAACTTTTAATGTAGTTTGCAATTTCTTTGTATGAAGATGAATTAAAATCGCCGGGGGACTTAACCTGGGATATCCGTCCCTTGTTAAGTGCCGCAACAGCGGTATTGGCAACGGTGGAGAGTACTAGAGCCTGCTGATCCAATGAATTCTTATGCATCAGTGTATATTGTCTGTATCCCCATAAAGCAACTACAATGATAAAGACAGGAATTATAATTTTTATATACCTGCTAAATAATGTTTGTGTTGTACCCATCATGTCCTCACGCAAAACTATAGTTTTTTATTTCATTGGATTGAAATATAGACTCCATATCCAATAAAAAAATACGTCCGAATTTCTTATGGTCATAGTAACCATTAGTATAATTGATCAAATTTAGCGGCTCGCCCCGGGTTGGTATTTTGGTTTTGCTCATGTCAATGGCAAGTACATCCAAAACTTTATCCACTACAACCCCAATCCGGGTTTTTTGATATTCAATCAGCACGATAAAATCGTTCGCGTTAACATCTTTTAAGGGCAGGTTTAAAAAGGGGCTGATATCTATGATGGAGTTAATTTTTCCCCGGAGATTGAAAACACCTAAAATTAAGGGTGGAACATGAGGCACACTGGTGAACACAGGCAACAAAGTAACTTCCCTCATGTATTTTACCTCTACCCCAAAATATTTATCCGAAATACAAAGAATCGAATATCGGATTTCGACACTGTTAGAGCCCGCCATTTTTATTTCCAAATTCATTTACTGTCAATTATAAAACCCTGACAATGGCCTATGTTTGCATTGTTGGCATTCCATAAGGGCATAAGCTTATATTTTTTAGCCCGGAATTTTTTTATGTCCAAACCAATTTCATGCAAAAAAAATGAATACGACCAAAATTATAACACTGTTTTTATATTAAATCAGGCTTTTGATTTTATCTACAAGATCGTCATCCTTAAACGGTTTTGGCAAGAATGCTTCGGCCCCTTCATTTTTAGCCGTCTCGATCAACTGTGGTGAATCCTTGCCAGAAAGCATGATCACAGGAATTCCTTTGGACGCTTTTATGGTTTTTAAAATTTCCATGCCATTTATATCCGGCAGCATCATATCCAGAATAACCAAATCAGGCCCAACCTTATCCAACATTTCCAGGCCTTCGTTGCCACTAACGGCCGTTTCGATATTAAAATCTTCTTCATCCAATGCAATTTCGACCATTTTTCGGATGACCAGGCTATCATCAATAACCAGGATGGTTTTAAAACCGGATTTATCTGTGGCCGTTTCCGGGGTATCATCCGGGACTGATGGCGCCTCGGCCGTACCGGTCATATTGATGTCCAGATCGAGTGAATCGGAAATGTCATCATTGGCATCGGTATCTATATTGAAGGCTTCGCTTTCATCATCCTCAGGAATGTCAATTATTATTTTTTCCGAACTTTCATCTTCAAATGTCAGCTCTGAAGGCGCATCGTTCTCCATATTAATGTCATCTTCTACTGCTTGAGCGTCCATTGGTTCGGGTTTGAGCTCTGACTCTGGTTCGAGCTCGAATTCGGGTTCTTCAATTTGTTTTTCAACTTCCGTTACTTCCACTTCGGGTTCATCGCCAAGATCCGTTAAATCAGAGGTTTCTTCTTCAACTTCACTCAGAAGCTCGGATAAGTTCTCATCCTCTTCCACAACGGGTTCAACGGCCGGAATTTCTTCCGGCACATCAAGCGGTTCCGCTGTGTCTTGCTCGATTGACGCTTCCGGCTGAGCAACAAGTATAAGTCCTTTTTCAACCAGAATACGCAAAGCGTCATCTACCTTCGCCTGTTCTGCCTCTGCCAACTCAGCGATCTGTTCACTTAAGATGTCCTTATTAACAGTAAATAGAACTTTCCAGGCTAAGTATGGTAATTTTACAGAGCGGATAAGCTCATCAAGATTCTCGACTCGATTATACAAATTTTCCACGCCTGAACCCTTTCTATAGTAATATATATTATTTTTTAACTACTTCTTCAGCAAGACTTAAATAACTTATGGCCCCTTTTGAATTAATGTCAATAAGGGCAATTGGTTTGCCCAGTGACGGTGCTTCGGCCAACTTAGAATTTCTCGGTATTTTTGTCTCAAACAATAGTTTTTTAAAGGAACGTTTTAATTCTTCGGCTATTTCCCTGCTTTTTTTAAGCCGTGCATCAAACATTGTAATCAAAATCCCTTGTATCTTAAGCTGTTTGTTAAATTTATTGGCCATGTTCCGTATAGAGCGTAAAAATTTTCCTAAGGATTTTATGGAATAATATTCACATTGCACAGGAATAATAACCGAATCGGCCGCAATGATGGCGTTCATGGTCAAAGTCCCTAAGTTTGGTGGACAGTCGATCAGAATATAATCATAAATTTCCCGGTACGGATTAATTATATTACGCAATAGTTCCAGATTAAAAGCGGCCGTATATAACTCCATTTCATCGTCTTCGTTCTCAACATTGCTGGGGACAATATTAAAATTTTCCAATCCGATATCTGTAACTGCCATGGAAAGTGGAATTTTATTAACAAACACATCATACAAACCATGTGGCAGATCAAAAGAACTTAGATGAAAAGTTTCCGCAATACTTCCTTGGGGATCGATATCGATCACAAGCGTCTTTTGTTGAAAAATAGCCAAACTTACACCAAGGTTAATTACTGTAGTTGTCTTTCCAACACCACCTTTTTGGCTTGCAATCGCAATAACTTTACCCATTCAGTATCCATACTCTACTTTTGCATCGGAATTTTTATATTTTTGTTTTTAGCAAAGCTTATCGCCTTCTCATATCCGGCATCGGCATGCCGTATAACGCCCAACCCGGGATCATTGGTCAAAACGGCCTGGATACGTTCATCCATTTCGGGAGAACCGTCTGCAACCAATACCTGGCCGGCATGCTGCGCATAGCCCATGCCCACACCGCCCCCATGATGAAATGAGACCCATGAAGCGCCCGAGGCCACATTGGTCATTGCATTCAGCAATGGCCAGTCGCTTATGGCGTCACTGCCATCTTTCATCGCTTCGGTCTCTCGGTTTGGTGATGCGACCGAACCGGCATCGAGATGGTCACGGCCAATTACGATGGGCGCGCTGATTTCACCGTTACGGACCAGTTTATTAATGGCAAGCCCCATTTTAGCCCGCTCGCCATATCCCAACCAGCATATACGTGCGGGCAACCCTTGAAATTCCACCTTTTCCCTGGCGAGATTAATCCATCTTTTTAAAGGTTCATTTTCCGGGAAAAGTTCCAGGATCAGTTGATCCGTTCGATAAATATCCTTAGGGTCGCCACTTAAGGCCACCCAACGGAAGGGCCCCTTCCCCTCGCAAAAAAGAGGACGGATATAGGCCGGGACAAAACCGGGATAATCAAAAGCGTTTTTAATGCCAGCTTGCTGTGCCTGCGCGCGTAAATTATTACCATAGTCAAAGGCAATGGCGCCCTTTTTTTGCATATCCAATATAGCCTGACAGTGTTCGGCCATTGCTATAAAAGATTTTTTGATATAGTTATCTGGATCCGTTTTACGTAGTTTTAATGCCTGTTCAAAGGTCATGCCATTTGGTACATAGCCGTTCAGTTCATCATGGGCAGATGTTTGATCAGTAACTATATCCGGTATCATCCCCCGTTTTACCATTTCGGGAACAATGTCTGCGGCATTGCCAAGCAATCCAACAGAGAGTGGTTCCCCGGCGTCTATAGCCTTTGTACATAATTGCATTGCATCGTCGAGTGAAGTCGCCATTTTATCGAGGTAACGAAAATCCAAACGTTTTTGAATACGTTCCTTGTCCACTTCAATACACAGTGCAACGCCATTGTTCATGGTAACACTCAAAGGTTGGGCCCCGCCCATCCCGCCTAACCCTGCCGTAACAACAAATTTCCCCCTGAGGTCGTTAACGCCCATTTGTCTGGCCACTTCAGCAAAGGTTTCGTATGTTCCCTGCAAAATGCCCTGCGTACCGATGTATATCCAGCTACCGGCAGTCATTTGACCAAACATGATCAGTCCCTTTTTTTCAAGCTGCCGAAAATGTTCCCAGGTTGCCCATTTGGGTACGAGATTTGAATTTGCAATCAGCACGGTAGGTGAATAATTATGTGTTTTAACAACCCCAACGGGCTTCCCGGACTGCACTAAAAGTGTTTCATCATTTTCAAGGTTTTTAAGTTCATGAACAATGGCATGAAAAGACTCCCAGTTGCGTGCGGCCTTGCCGATGCCACCATAGACCACCAATTCCGAAGGTTTTTCCGCTACATCCGGATCCAGGTTGTTCATAAGCATACGCATTGCCGCCTCTTGCTGCCAGCCTTTACAGCTAAGGCCTTTTCCTCTTGGCGCCCTAATGATTTCCATGGATCAATCTTTCAATTTTATTTTGTAGGTTCTTATCCTGATACAATAGATTGTATGAAAATAAGGAAAAATTATATACATTTCTATTTTTGATTATATTTAAACGCTTTAATACTACTCGCTTAGAAATATTGTGAACCGCAATACCTATCACTATTTTATCGGCTAATTTTAATCGATCGATAGCGCGTAAGTTTGTTTCAAATAATCCGGGTTCCTTGCTATAATTCATTGCAACCACAAAATCACAGTATTTATTTCTTAACCAACTTTCCCAGGGTTGTAAAAATTTAATCTTTGCCGTAGTGGGATCGGGTTTTACAGCAATACTTAATTGTACTGATGGTGCTGTTTTTTTTATGGTATTTTTAATGTGGATAAGCGCATCTGTTAACTTTTGACTCAGAAAGTTACGATATAATATGACAAAATGCTTATAATACAGATAATTTCCTTCTTTTGCCATCAGTGCTTTATCTAATATTTTTTCGGGGTCCATAAAATATTTTAATTTAAAATCCGTCCGCGCATTTATGGAAAGGGGAATTTCATAGTCGGGATATCTAAAGTAGTCCAAATGAATGCCATCGACATGATACATTAAAATCATTTCCATGATGGTTTTATCCAGGGCCCTTTGCTGTAAGCTGTCCCCCGGATATAAAAAGACGCCTTTATCTCCTCCGGCATTCCGGAAAGGTTTTAGAATGGATCCCTCAGCTTGCCAATATATATGTTCCCTGTTTTCCGGTTGGTGTTTTGTCCCGTAAACAAAAAAACAATTTAGCCAGGCATGAACTTCCATATTATTTTTATGGGCTTCATCGATAATAGTTTGTAAAGCCTCGTTTGTTTGATTTGGTTTAGTGTTTGGGGATGTTTTATAATATTCTCTTCCCAAAGCATAGACCTGCACAAACAGTTTATTGATGCCCATTTTTTTTGCAGCTTCCACTACCCGGACGCCTACATTTTTTTGTGACAGGGCATCACGGACAACCCACAACGCGTTATTTTTTTCTGCATGGACAGATATAATAATCAAGAAAAGACTAAATAAAAATTTTAACATTTATTTCTTTCAGGATTCTGTTTTTGGACTTTGTTCCTGATTGTGCGGAAACTTTTATATCCAAAACATGAAAGCTATTATAAGCGGCTCTAAAATGCCGGACAAGGTGATTGTTTACTTCAAATTCCCTCTTTTTGAAAGTAATATAACACACATCTAAATTTAAATCATGTTTCTAAAATAGGACACGCCCCATTTTCGATAAGAATAGCTACGATCTATTAATTATACACCATATGCTTTATGTACCATAAATACATTAAGTTAAAGGTCTATTATAATTTCACCAATAAAAAAGGCGGAAACTGAAACTCAGCTGCCGCCCATATGTTGTTATTGTTCAATGTTAAAATATTTAATATTTATAACTATCGGGCTTATAGGGGCCATCTACCGGGGTGTGTACATAATCTGCCTGTTCGGATGTCATTTTTGTAAGCACGCCGCCAAAACCGGCCACCATACCGTTTGCAACTTCTTCATCCAGTTTTTTAGGCAAAACTTTTACGGTAACTTTATCCAATGAAGGGTTATCGGCAAATTTTTCTTTATACAAATATATCTGAGCCAGTACCTGATTGGCGAAAGAACCATCCATAACCCGTGAAGGATGTCCGGTTGCATTCCCCAGATTAACCAAGCGGCCCTCGGAAAGAAGAATAATATAGTCGTCTTCGGAATCACTGCGATAAATTTTATGTACCTGAGGCTTAACTTCCTCCCAGCGCCAATTATCACGCATAAAGCGCGTATCGATTTCATTGTCAAAATGACCAATATTGCAAACCACCGCTCCGGATTTTATTTTTTGCAGCATATTTTTATCACATACATTTAAATTGCCTGTGCAAGTAACGATCAAATCGGTGTGAGAAAGAAGATGCCCGTCGATACAATCTAATTTTCCGGTGTTTACCCCTTCCTTATAAGGAGAGACCACTTCATATCCATCCATGCAAGCTTGCATGGCACAAATCGGGTCAATTTCAGCAACCTTTACGATCATGCTTTCCTGCCGTAAACTTTGGCTTGAACCTTTGCCCACATCACCATAACCGATCACCAATGCTTTTTTGCCAGATAAGAGCATATCCGTTCCACGTTTTATGGCATCATTCAGACTATGCCGGCAACCATATTTATTGTCATTTTTTGATTTTGTAACCGAATCGTTGACATTTATTGCCGGAACCTTTAGTTCGCCTTTTTGGAGCATTTCCAACAAACGGTGCACCCCCGTGGTCGTTTCTTCACTAATACCATGGATATATTTTAATTGCTGCGGATATTTTTCATGCAGCATGGCTGTAAGGTCTCCACCATCATCAAGAACAAGATTGGCGTCCCAGGGTTGGCCATCTTTGAGAATGGTATTTTCAATACACCAAAAGAATTCTTCTTCTGTTTCGCCTTTCCAGGCAAAGGTGGGTATTCCACCGGCAACGACAGCCGCGGCGGCATGGTCTTGGGTAGAAAATATATTACAGGATGACCAACGTAGTTCGGCGCCTAAATCAACCAATGTTTCCATTAAAACGGCGGTTTGAATGGTCATATGAATACAACCTAAAATTTTAGCGCCCTTTAGTGGTTTGGAATTTCTGTATTTTTTTCTAAGCGCCATCAATACGGGCATTTCTTTTTCCGCAAGTGAAATTTCTTTTCTTCCGAAATCAGCCAACGAAATATCAGCTATTTTGTAATCGGTCTTTAACATATATACTCCTAAACTTGAAAGTTAAATCAGTGAATCGTCAGATTTTGATAAATCTTTTATTTTGCCGTGCTCTTCTTTTACAATAAAGAGATTTAAGAAAGAGATCATTTTATACCAAATGGAAAAGATATAAAAAAAAGGGTTATCTCCTGCGAAATAACCCTTTAGAAAATCCGTTTTTTACGTTATTCAGCGACAGCGGTTTTCTTCTTTTCCTCTTTGCTGGCCTCTTTCTGACCTGATGATGCTTTTATCGATGCAAGATCGACCAACTGTAACATACTTATAGCAGCGGCATCACCTTTACGATATCCCAATTTTATTATTCGGGTATATCCACCGTTTCTATCGGCACAGGCAGGTCCAATTTCATTAAAGAGCGTTTTAACGGCTTCTTTATTTTGCAAAAACTTAAACGCCAGCCTACGATGATGCACACTGCCTTTTTTGGCATAACCAATAAGGCGGTCCACAAAGCGTCTGGCTTCACTTGCTTTTGCATGGGTAGTTTTTATGGATTTATGTTCAAAAAGACTGATGATAAGATTTTGCATCATTGCTTTTCGATGGCTGGTTGTACGTCCCAGATTGGAACCTTTTTTATTATGTCTCATTTCTTTTCCTTATCCGAAATTATTTATCTTCGGTCTTGATATATTTTTCAACATTCATACCAAAAACCAATCCGCGTTCTTCCAGAATTTTACCTAACTCCAAAAGCGATTTACGGCCAAAATTTTTAAATTTTAGCATTTCGCTTTCTTCACGGCGTACAAGATCACCAATAGTTTTTATATTGCCTGCCTTGAGGCAATTATGCGAACGTACCGATAATTCCAACTCATCAACACTCATTTTCAACAATTTTTTAATACGAAGTGTTTCTTCATCAATTTCCTGTGTTTCCTCATCTTCCGTATCAATATCAAAATTAATAAATAATTGTATGTGGTCACGTAGGATTTTACCTGCATAAGTAAGCGCTTCATCAGGTGTAACACTTCCATCTGTTTCAATTTCGAGAATCAATTTTTCGAAGTCGGTTTTTTGTCCGACACGCTTATTTTCAACGTGGTATTTTACATTGATGATGGGCGAGAAAATGGAATCTATCGGAATGATCCCAATAGCTTGATCTGCCATTTTATTTTCTTCAGACGTCACATAACCGCGTCCTTTGCCAATATATAACTCAAGTTCAACACGGGCATTTTCATTTAGTGTAGCAATATGCAAATCCGGATTAAGTATATCAAAGTCATTGGTAAACGATTGAATGGTTTTCGCCGTAAATTCCATCGGACCGGCAAGAGACATGACAACTTTCTCAGGATTTTTATTTTTAAGCTTTAAGCGTACTTGTTTAAGGTTTAAAATAATTTCGGTAACATCTTCGTAAACGCCCTCAACCTGTGTAAATTCATGTTGAATATCGTTTAATTTAATAGCGGTAATTGCGCCACCATGAAGTGATGAAAGCAATACCCTGCGAAACATGTTTCCAATTGTTACCCCGTAGCCTTTTTCAAGGGGTTGCACAACGAACCGTCCAAAAGTATCTTTAAAAGTTTCATCTTCAAGTTCGATTCGTTCGGGCATTTGTAAATAAGACCAACTCATTCTTCACCTATTATTTATTTATAAGGTTACATATTATTTTGAATACAACTCGACAATCATATTTTCCTGAACATTTACAGGGATTTCTTCGCGTTGCGGCGTATAGAGAAATTCACCGGTCAATTTGGATTTATCCATGTTAAGCCAGGCATACATATTTTCGGCCCTGACTTTTTTCAAAGACTCATGAAAAACGGATAATTTGCGGCTTTTTTCTTTGACCTGAACAATATCGCCCTTTTTCAAAAGATAGGAAGGGATATTAACAATTTTATCGTTTACAAGAATATGACGGTGAAGCACCAATTGTCTGGCTTGTGTGCGCGAAACACCTAAGCCCAGACGGAAAACAGTATTGTCTAATCTGCTTTCTAAAAGTTGCAATAAATTTTCACCGGTAACGCCTTTCATACGTTCCGCTTTTTCAAAATAATTATGGAATTGTCTCTCCAGCAAACCATACATAAATTTCAGTTTCTGTTTTTCACGTAACTGAAGTCCATAATCTGAAACCTTTTTACGGGCCATGCCGTGTTGGCCTGGTGCATAGGGTTTATTGCTTAGTAATTTATCAAATTTAGGGTTTCCAAAAATATTTTCGCCAAATTTCCGGACTAATTTTCCTCTTGGGCCATTATTTCGTGCCATTCAAAACTCCAATTCTTAAACACGTCGTTTTTTAGGTGGTCTGCAACCATTGTGAGGAATGGGTGTGACGTCTTTTATTGATATAACATCTAAGCCGGATGCCTGAAGCGAACGGATAGCTGCTTCACGACCTGAACCCGGTCCTTTTACCTCAATATCAATAGATTTTAGTCCCATGTCCATTGCAATTTTAGCTGCATTTTCTGCGGCAACCTGAGCGGCGAACGGCGTATTTTTACGTGAACCCTTAAAGCCCACTTTACCGGCTGTTGCCCAGGATATTACATTACCATAGTTATCGGCTATTGAAATAACCGTATTGTTAAAAGTTGACCTTACATGGGCCTTGCCATGTGGTTCAACGGATTTCTTCTTCGATTTTTTATGCGAACGGGGAGAAGCCAAAAGATACCTCCAAAATTATTTCTTTTTGCCGCCGACAAGCCTTTTACGGCCCTTGCGGGTTCTTGCGTTTGTTTTTGTACGTTGCCCATGTACGGGTAAACCACGGTGATGGCGGTATCCACGGACAGAGTTAATATCCATCAAACGCTTGATATTCATGTTTATTTCTGATTTAAGAGCACCCTCTACTTTATGCTCGCTTTGAATTAACTGTCTGATTTTGGCGACTTCATCTTCAGTTAAATCACTAATACGGGTATTAATATCTACTTTGCACTTTTCACAAATTTTTTGTGCCGTCGTTTTGCCGATCCCGTAAATATATGTTAAGCCAATCAGTACCCGTTTTTGTCTGGGTAAATCTACGCCTGCTATACGTGCCAAACTTAATCTCCTTTAAGTTTATCCCTGACGTTGCTTATGTCTTGGATTTTTACTACAGATTACTCTAACTACACCATGCCGACGAATTATCTTGCATCCGTCACATATTCTTTTAACCGAAGGTTGGACTTTCATCTTATCTTCCTTTATTTATAACGATAAACTATTCTGCCGCGACTTAAATCATACGGAGATAGTTCCATACTTACTTTGTCACCAGGCAATATCTTGATAAAGTGCATGCGCATTTTACCGGATATATACGCCAATACTTCATGTCCGTTGTCCAGGGTTACAATAAAGGAGGCATTAGGTAATGTTTCTTTTATTATTCCATCAACTCTAATTGCTTCTTGTTTCTTAGCCAAGTTGCTGACTCCTTAAATTTAGCTTAATGCTTTTTTACGATCCCGGATTTCATAAATCCATCATAATGTCTTTCAAATAACTGCGCTTCTACTTGCTGCAGAAAATCCAAAGCGACCCCAACAATAATCAATAGGCCCGTCCCGCCAAAGAATGCGGCCAGAGAAAATGGAATTCCCGCCCACTTTGCCAGCATGGCTGGCACGATGGCAATGATCGCCAAAAAGATAGACGATGGCAAGGTGATCCTGGTTAAAATATTGTCCAGGTATTCCGACGTTTTTTTACCGGGTCTGACGCCGGGAATAAATCCACCTTGCTTTTTTAAATTGTCGGCAACATCTACCGGGTTCAAAGCGATTGCAGTATAGAAATAGGTAAAGAAAACAATCATCAAACCATAGAATATCCAGTATCCCCAGGAATCAATTGAAAACCAGCCCTGAACCATAATAAAGAAATCATTGTCAGGCGCAAAGGTCAATAATGTTTGTGGAACAAACATCAAGGCCTGCGCAAAAATAATCGGCATAACCCCGGCTGTATTAACCTTCATAGGAAAGTGTGTATTCACACCGCCATAAATGCGCCGTCCCACTACCCTTTTCGCATATTGTACGGGTATCTTTCGGGTCCCCTCTGTTAAAAGAACAACAACGTAAATGATTCCAAAGGCCAGGGCAATCAAACCCACCTCCATCAGAAGTGAACGCTGCCCGCTCATAAACTGGATCCATTCCTGGTTAAGCGCTTGTGGCAATCGTGCGATAATACCGATAAAAATAATAAGGGAAATACCATTTCCTATACCATTTTCATCGATAAGTTCACCAAGCCACATAATAAGCATTGTTCCCGTTCCCATGGAAATCATTGTTACGAAGATAAAGGTAAAACCCGGGTTTGGAACAGCAAGACGTCCATCCGAAATTTGAATGCTCTGTAAAAATATAGCAACCCCTGCTGACTGCGCCATTGAAATTGCCAGCGTTCCGTAGCGGGTATATTGCATGATTTTTTTACGGCCCTCTTCGCCTTCTTTTTGCAGTTTTTGAAAGTGAGGAAAAACCGCGCCCATCAACTGTATAATAATTGATGCGCTGATATAGGGCATAATACCGAGACCAAAAACTGCGGCCTTTTTAAAAGCGCCACCGGCAAACAAATCATAAAGACCGAACAATGTACCCTGCAGGTTACGAAAACCTTCTGTTAGTACGGCCGTATCAATTCCCGGGGTTACGATATGTGTGCCAACCCGCTCTATGGCAAGAATCATGACGGTAAAAAGTATTTTTTTCCTAAGATCATGAATCTTGAATACGTTTCTAAATGAATCTAGGATCATAATACTTTTACTGTGCCTCCGGATTTTTCAACTTTTTCCAGGGCCGTTTTACTTATGCGGTGGACAGAAACAGTCAATTTTTTTTCAAGTTCGCCATTGCCCAATAATTTTACGGGCACTGTTTTTTTTCTGATGATTTTTTTCTCTATTAAAATCTCAGGGGTTACTTCCGTACCATCGTCAAAAATATTTAGATCCGCGATGTTTAAGATTTGATATTCTTTGGTATTAATATTAGTAAAACCAAATTTAGGCACACGCCTTTGAAGCGGCATTTGTCCGCCCTCGAACCAGGCACGTTTTTTGGAACCGCCCCGTGACCCATAACCTTTATGTCCACGACCGGCAGTAACGGCAAGGCCAGAACCTTCGCCACGACCGCGTCTTTTGGTGTTTTTTGTGGAGCCTCTATTGGGTTTTAACGTACTTAAATCCATGATTCCTCGTCTTATATTTCTTCAACTGTTACCAGGTGACGTATTTTAGTTACCATTCCAATTATTTGTGGAGTCTCAGTTTTAACAACTGAATGGTTCATCTTACGCAACCCCAGAGCCTTTAGTGTCAACTTTTGCTTTTTATGAAAGCCGATACCGCTTTTTGTTTGCGTAATTTTAATTTGTTTGTCTTTTTTCTTTGTCATTTCTATTTCCTTGAAAAACATTAACCGTGAAACAACTGTGCAAGAGTAAGCCCGCGCCTTCTAGCAACGAGTTCGGCGCTTAGCATGTTTTTTAAAGCATAAAATGTGGCTTTACTCAGGTTATGCGGATTGGAAGAACCATTGGATTTGGTTAAAATATTTTCAATACCTGCCATTTCGCATACCGCGCGCACGGGGCCACCGGCAATAACACCGGTACCGGCCGAAGCCGGGCTTAACATAACTTTAGCTGCGCCATATTTTGCATTGACCGCATAGGGAATAGTTCCCTTTAATAAGGAAATTCGTATTAAGTTCTTTTTTGCCTGATCGGTTGCTTTAGAAATGGCATTTACAACTTCGTTGGCTTTTCCAAGCCCTAAACCAATAACACCGTTACCATCGCCTACAACTACAATTGCGTTAAAAGAAAATCGTCGTCCGCCCTTAAGCACTTTTGCGACACGATTAATAAATACAACTTTTTCCTTTAGTTCTATTTCACTGGGATTTATTCTTTCCAGCACAGTCTTTCTCCCTTTTAGAATTTTAATCCACCTTCTCTGGCGCCTTCGGCTACTGCTTTTACACGCCCGTGATAAATATAACCGTTACGATCAAATACAACTGTTTCAATCTTTAGTCCGGCTGCTTTTTCTGCAATCTTTTTTCCTATGATATTTGCGCGTTCGGTTTTTGTTTTACCTTTTGCAATATCTTTTGCCACATCTTTAGTGTTGTCCGAAATACCACATAAAACTTTTTGTGCGTAGTCATCAACCAATTGTGCGGTCATATGCTTTAGGCTCCTGAACACAACCAGACGGGGCCTTTGCTTTGTACCAATAATTTTTCGCTTTGCCATTTTTAATATCCTGCTATTTATTTGCCCGCTGTTTTACCGGCTTTACGTCTTATATATTCATTTTCATACTTTATGCCTTTGCCCTTATAGGGTTCAGGTGCACGAAAATTTCTTATTTTTGCGGCGATTTTTCCGACTATTTCTTTGTTAATACCGCTAATGTCAATTGTAGTTGGTGTTGGTGTAACAATATTGATATCATCGGGTATGGCCACAATAATTGGATGTGAATAGCCAAGCGCAAGGTGCAATAGTTTGCCTATCATTTCAGCTTTGTACCCAACACCCACAATCTGAAGTTTTTTTGTATAGCCATTTGATACGCCTTCAACCATATTGGCAATAAGCGCACGGGACAAACCATGAATGCTGCGGCTCTCTTTGCTATCGTCTTTACGGTTTACCGTTATCTGATTGTCTTTGTATTCAAGGCTAACATTTGGATGCATATCTCTTGTTAGTTCTCCTTTTGGCCCTTTTACAACCAAATGGTTTTTTTCCAGGCTAATGTTCACATTTGCCGGGACACTGACGGGCATTTTTCCAATTCGGGACACGTCTATTTCCTCAGTTTTCTGATTACCATACAGAGCAAAGGACTTCTCCGCCAACATTTTGGCGTTCGGCTTCGCGGGAAGTTATGATACCCTTTGCTGTGGTTAAGATTGATATACCTAAATTATTTTTAACCCGTGGTAATTCCTGGGCAGAAACATACCGTCTTTGACCGGGCTTGCTTATGCGTTTTATGTGATGTATTACCGGATATTCATTTTCATCATATTTTAACCAGATGCGAATGATTCCCTGCAATTGATCATCTAAAACGATATATTTTTTTATAAATCCCTGATCAACAAGAATTCTGGACATTTTACGTTTAATATTTGATGCGGGTATGTCCACATGTTTCTTCTTGGCATGCAGACCATTTCTTATCCTTGTTAGATAATCCGCTATCGGATCAGACATTGACATATTTTTCCTCCAATATTACCAGCTGGCTTTTGTTACGCCTGGTATTTCACCTTGATTTGCAAGTTGCCTAAAACAAATTCTGCAAATTCCAAACTTTCTCATATAACCTCTCGGTCTTCCGCAACGATTGCAACGGTGATAAGTTCTCACCTGAAACTTTTGAGTGCGTTTTGCTTTGTTAACTAAACACTTTTTTGCCAATTTACACCTCTGAAATTAATTAGCATTTTTCTTAAAAGGAAAACCGAAAGCCTTCAATAGTTCGTAAGCCTCTTCATCGGTTTTTGCAGTTGTAACAAATGTTACATCCATCCCACGTATTTTATCTATTTTATCAACATTGATCTCAGGAAAAATAATGCTTTCCTTTATACCAATGGAATAATTACCACGGCCATCAAATGATTTATCTGAATATCCCCGAAAGTCACGCACGCGCGGTACTGCAACGGCAATAAATCTATCCATAAATTCAAACATCATTCGATTGCGCAGGGTCACGCGGCAACCGATGTTCATATACTGACGCAGTTTAAAATTAGATATGGATTTTCTCGCTTTGGTAATTTCAGGCTTTTGTCCGGTAATTATCGTTAAATCTTCAACAGCATGTTCCAGAAATTTAGCATCCTGTATTGCTTCACCAACACCCATGTTCATGCTTATTTTAACTAACTTCGGAACCTGGTTTATATTAGTGTATTTAAATTTTTTCAAAAGATATGGGATAACTTCTTCCCGGTACTTTTGTTTTAACCGTGGTGTATAATTCGACATTTTTTCCTCGTTCAAGCTCGAATTTAATTGATGACTTCACCCTGGCATTCAGGGTTTTTACAATAACGTACTTTGCTTCCGTCTTCCAGGTGCTTATAACCAATGCGTGTTGTTGTATTAAACTTAGTTGAGTAATACATAACCTTGGATACATGTATCGGTGCTTCTTTTTCTACAATCCCACCTTGTTGGTTTTTCTGAGAGGGTTTTGTATGACGTTTTATTATATTAACACCTTCAACAATAATTTTTTCCTTGTCAGGATAGACCATCAACACCTTGCCTATTTTGTTGCGGTCATTATAATTGCCTTTAGTCACCTTGACTGAATCGTTTTTTTTGATTTTCATAATATGCACCTAATTCTACAATACTTCCGGAGCAAGCGATACAATTTTCATGTATTTCTTCTCGCGAAGTTCACGGGCCACGGGTCCAAAGATACGCGTTCCACGCGGTTCATTTTGAGCGTCTAAAATTACTGCCGCGTTTTCATCAAAGCGGATATAAGACCCATCTTGTCTTTTGATTTCCTTTTTTGTTCTTACAACAACGGCTCTATGTACTGTTCCCTTTTTTACATTTCCACCGGGAATAGCGCTTTTTACAGTAACGACTATCAAATCACCAATAGACGCATATTTCTTTTTTGACCCACCTAATACGCGGATACACATCATACTTTGTGCGCCGGAATTGTCGGCGGCCTTGAGGCGTGTTTGTTCTTGAATCATTTCATTACCCGTCGGAAATTAATTATTTAACTTTTTCGACAACTTCGACCAAACGCCAGCGTTTTAAGCGGCTTAGCGGACGAGTTTCCATAATTTTTACAACATCCCCTTCACTACATACATTGTTCTCATCATGTGCGTGAAGTTTCATGGTCTTTTTGATAAACTTACCATAAAGGGGATGCCTTAAGCGTCTTTCCACTGCAACGGTAATGGATTTGTCCATCTTATTACTTACGACTTTTCCAACCCGTGTTTTTCTTAAATTACGTTTGTTTTCCATCTTATCTCTAATTTGTTTTGGTTTTATTTTTATGAAGAATCGTTTTGATCCTGGCGATATCTCGTCGTACATAACGAATGCGCATCGGATTGGTTATTTGATGTGTTGCCTGTTGAACCCGTAAATTCTCAAGTTCGGTAACCCGTTCTTCCAATTTTTCATTTATTTCATCGAGCGTTAACTCACTGTAGTTTTCTATCGATTTCATTAGGCACCAATTTAGTTTTGTTCTTTATATACAAACTTAGTTTTGATCGGCATTTTATGGGATGCAAGTCGCATGGCCTCTTTTGCTACATCAAAAGGCACACCTTCAAGTTCAAACATAATCCGCCCTGCGCGAACAACGGCAACCCAATACTCCGGTGATCCTTTTCCTTTACCCATCCGTGTTTCCGCAGGTTTATTGGTTACCGGCTTGTCAGGAAAAATACGGATCCAAACCTTACCACCACGCTTAATATGTCTTGTTATGGCAATACGTGTTGCTTCAATCTGACGACTACTGATCCACCCAGATTCCATGGCCTTTAAGGCATACGTACCAAATGCAATAGAACTGCCACGTTGGGCGTTACCCTTCATTTTTCCGCGTTGTTTCTTACGATATTTTACTCTTTTAGGCATTAACATGATCTATTCTCCAAGAAGCTTGTTACCTTTTGCCGATAACTTCACCATTAAAAATCCAAACTTTTACGCCTATAGCGCCATACGTTGTGCGGGCCGTATAGGTCCCATAATCAATATCTGCACGTAGCGTATGCAACGGGATCCGACCATCTTTATATTGTTCGGTGCGGGCCATTTCGGCGCCGCCAAGTCTTCCGGCACACATAATTTTTATACCCAGGGCGCCAAATCGCATTGAGGCAGTAATCGCCTTTTTCATGGCACGCCTAAAACTTACTTTGCCCTCAAGTTGCCTTGCAACGTTCTCGGCAACCAAATATGCATCAAGCTCAGGTTTCTTAATTTCATGAATATTTATTTGAACGCCTTTACCTGTAAGGGCCTTTAGTTCTTCACGGAGTTTATCCACCTCGGAGCCTTTTTTACCAATTACAATCCCCGGCCGGGCGGTGTGTATGGTAAGTATTACCCGCTTTACGGTGCGTTCTATTTCAATACGTGAAACCGCGGCTTTTTTTAACCTGTTCTTGATGTATTTCCTCAGCATCAAATCTTCTTCAAGCTTTTGTGCAAAGTTCTTTTCATCAAACCAACTGCTGTTCCAGGACCGGATTATGCCCAGTCTAAGACCAATGGGATTTACTTTTTGCCCCAAAATAGTACTCCTTAACTCTTATTCTATGCCTCTACCACTATGGTAATATGCGAAGTTCTTTTTCTTATTTTTCCCGCGCGCCCCATTGACATCGGGCGAAATCTTTTAACGGTGGACCCACCATCTACATAAGCCGAGGTAATTAAGACGTCTTCCATTTCCACACGCTCCGATTCTTCTTTTTCCACCAGATTCGAATAGGCGGAATGAATTGCCTTGTAGATAGGAAGTGCCGCGTTTTTACGCGTAAAATGTAGAATATTTAAGGCATCTTTTACGTTTTTGCCCTTAATCAATGCGATAACCCGCCGTAGTTTAAAGGGAGACATACTAACATATTTTGAGCGTGCAATTGCTTGCATAATTTTTCTACCTTTATCTTATTCTGGTCATTCTTTCGGCCAATTTCCCGCCATGCCCGCGAAATGTGCGTGTTGGGGAAAATTCACCTAATTTGTGTCCCACCATGTTTTCTGAAATATAAACCGGGATGAATTTCTTCCCGTTATGAACGGCTATTGTATGTCCAACAAATTCAGGTGGAATCGTACTTCTGCGTGACCAGGTTTTTACAACCATTTTTTTGTTTTCGTTATTTAACTTTTCAATCTTTTTTTCAAGATTAGGATCGATATAAGGTCCCTTTTTTATAGACCGTGCCATACTTCAGGAACTCCTATTTAATTTTGCGTCTTTTTACAATTAAAGTATCTGATGTTTTAGTTTTTTTACGTGTCTTTAATCCCTTGGCCAACTGTCCCCATGGTGAACATGGATGACGACCACCGGATGTCCGTCCTTCGCCACCGCCCATTGGGTGGTCAACGGGATTCATTGCTACCCCACGTACATTTGGTCTTTTCCCAAGCCAACGTGAACGGCCGGCTTTACCAATTGAAATATTCATGTGATCGATATTTGAAACCGTTCCAATTGTTGCAGAACAATTATTAAGCACCTTACGCACTTCGCCAGACGGAAGTTTTAACATTGCAAAACGTTCTTCCTTTGCCAGGAGTTGGGCGGAAGTTCCGGCACTGCGGGCAATTTGCGCACCCTTAAGTGGTTTCATTTCAATGGCATGCACCGTTAAACCAACCGGAATTTTTTCCAGTGGCAATGCATTGCCGATTTTGATTTCTGCATCCGTCCCGGATGAAACGATATCACCAACTTTTAATTTATCGGGGGCAAGAATATAACGTTTTTCCCCGTCAGAATAAACAAGTAATGCAATATTACCCGTTCTATTTGGATCATATTCAATCGATTTTACTGTTGCAGGGATGCCGAATTTATTTCTTTTAAAATCGATTTGACGGTAACGGCGTTTATGTCCGCCCCCACGGTGCCAGGAAGTGACGCGGCCATGGTTGTTCCGTCCACCACTTTTTTTGATAGGTGCCAGCAATGCCTTTTCTGGTCTATCCGTGGTTATTTGCTCAAAATCACTTACCGTTTTAAATCTTTGTCCCGGCGTGATTGGTTTAAAACTTTTAATACCCATTTTATACTCCGATGATCCTATGCGTTATCGAATAATTCGAGTTTATAATCTTGTTCAAGAGTAACAATAGCTTTTTTCCAATCTGGTTTACGTCCAGAGAATTTACCCTTCTTGGTAAATTGTTGCTTTATCTTACCCCGTACATTTATTGTGTGAACGTTACTAACCTTCACTTCGTATTTTTTTTCGATAGCATTTTTTATTTCAATTTTGTTTGATTCACGGTTGACCTTGAAAGAATACTTGTTTTGAGTTTCCTGTAATTTGGCCATTTTTTCCGTATAAATCGGTTGTAAAATGATAGTTTTTGTTTTCATTATAGCAGCACCTCTGAAATTTTTGCCAGCGCGCCTTCCTGTATGATTAAGCTTTGAGCATTAAGAACATCATAGGATGAAAAAGTACAATTCTCTTTAACATTTAACTTATAAATATTTGATGCACTTTTAACAATATTTGCCGCATAGTCCGCCGTGAGCAACAATACTTTTGTGTTTTCTGCCTTAAAGGCTTTTACCAGTTCAAGCAGTTGCTTTGTTTTTGGTACATCATAGTTGAAATCTTCTATTATATACACTTGTTTGTTTTTAACCTTGTCCGATAGCACACTGCGACGTGCAATCTTCTTTACTTTTTTATTCACTTTCTGCGTATAGTCCCTTGGGGATGGGCCAAATACCCGTCCACCACCAACATGATGAGGGGCGCGTATTGTCCCTTGCCTGGCGCGACCGGTGCCCTTTTGCTTGAAAGGTTTTCTACCACCGCCAGAAACATAGGAACGGCCTTTTGTTGCATGTGTGCCTTGACGGGCGTTTGCCTGGAGCGCTTTGATATCAAGCCAAACAACATGTTCATTTATTTCACACTCGAACACGCCTTTTTCCAGATCTACTGTTTTAGAAGTTTTAGTACCTTCTATTGAATACACGGCTAATTTCATTTTACAATTCCAAATATTCTAATTTTTAATTTCTACGATGGAATTTTTTGCCCCGGGAACAGCGCCTTTTAAAAAAATCAGGTTATTCTCGGCATCCACTTTAACTACAACAACACTCTTCAACGTAACTCTGTCGTTCCCCATTCTTCCACCCATTTTCATACCTTTGAAAACGCGCGATGGATAGGAACTTTGTCCAATAGACCCCGGATGACGCAGACGGTCCTTTTGACCATGGGTTTTAGGGCCACCTGCAAAGTTATAACGCTTTACAACCCCCTGAAAACCTTTACCTTTACTTACACCGGAAACAGTAACAGTATCACCGGCCTCAAATCGATCGGCTTTTATTTCAGCACCAAGTTGTAATTCCTGCTGATCACCAAATCTAAACTCACGTATAATTTTCTTGGGCGAAACTTTAGCTTTTTCAAAATGCCCTTTTAGGGGCATGGATGTCCGCTTTTCTTTTTTGTCCAAAAACGAGAGCTGAACGC
>CAYWBI010000014.1:0-42250 GCA_964456445.1 uncultured Calditrichaceae bacterium | reverse complement strand
TCTCCTTTTATTATAGTGAGTGTGTATCGCGGTCAATTTACAACACTTCATGAGGAATTAAAACAGCAAAACAGAAAAAACCCAGCTTTTTGTTTTTCCGATTTGAGCAAACATTTCTTGCACATAAGGGATTGCAATGCGAAATTCAAAATCTTGGCACGTGTTAAGATCAATCTTCAACAAAATGTCCTGGTAAATTAAATTCATCCGTAAAAATTTTTGTTTTTTGAAACGGATTGTCCCTTTACCCGCATAAAAGACAAAACATATTTTTATTAAAATTCAACGAGAACCAAAGCACGGATAAAGCCAGAGAGCCTGAAAATGAATTTATACTTACGCTTGTTAAAACTAGCCCTGCAACTGATTTTTGGCCAAAAATCAATGTCCCTTGACACGACGGTAATGACCTTCCGCGCCTGGCCCCATGACTGTGATTTTAATATGCACATGACCAATGCGCGTTATCTTGCCATGATGGATCTGGGACGCACCCAGCTTTTAGGTAAGGCCGGGGTTTTGGGTGCGATTATAAAAAAGAAATGGATTCCGGTTGCCAATGCTATCGAAATCAGCTATATCCGGGAAATTAAACCCTTTCAACGGTTTACACTTCACAGCCGTTTACTGGCCTGGGATGAAAAATATTGGTATATCGAACAAAAATTTATGCGGGGTGAAAAATTATTGGCCTTGACTATGGTGCGCGGTCTGTTCCTTAAGGAACGGCAGAAAGTGGCTTTTGATGATGTTGCCGCCCTGCTTGATAGCCCACCTCTCCGCCCTGAAATGCCTGAACGGGTCACGGTCTGGAAAAATCTTTTGCAGGAAAAAAGGAAGGCATCACTTTATGAAGAGGCCACTCTTTCCCAAAAAAAATGAAACCCTCAACATCCTCGGCCTGATGTCCGGCACTTCCTGCGACGGATTGGATCTGGCACTTGTCCAATCCGGAAATGGTTTTACCGTGGGCTCCTGTAATTCTATGGAATATCCATCAGCCGTGCATCGTTTCTTGTTAGATTTTCTGCGCCAACCCAAACATAGCCTGAAAGAAATCAGTCAGGTAAACTTTTATCTGGCGCATCTATGGTCCGGAATGATCGAAAAGTTTATACAACAACAGGGGCTTTCGAAGGAAGATATTGATCTGGTTGCCAGTCATGGACAAACATTGTGGCACCAGCCAAATCGCGAACAATTCATCGATCTCCAGCTAAGCTCCACTTTGCAACTTGGTGATCCTTCTGTTCTGGCCAACCTTCTGCATATACCCGTGATCGGAGATTTCCGTGTAGCCGACATTGCCGTCGGCGGGCAGGGCGCACCGCTGATCCCCTTTTTTGATATTCTGTTATTTGCCCCCTATAAAAGCAACATACTATCCTTAAACATCGGGGGAATATCAAACATTACCTTTATTCCTGCCACGGGCGAATTGTCGGCGGTTAAGGCTTTTGACTGTGGGCCGGGCAACATGCTGATCGATGGCTTGTGCCGCAGTTATTTTAATGAGAATTTTGATCACAACGGAGAACATGCACAAAAAGGCAATTTTAGCAAGGCGCTTTTTGAATATTTGAAAAAAACAGACGGCTTTTATCGAATAAAGCCACCAAAATCCAGCGGAAGGGAATATTACAACCAGGCTTTCTTACAGAATATAAAGGATTATTGTACACATAAAAACATTGGCCACACTGACGCGTTGCACACCTTATCCTTTTTTACTGCCTACGCCATCCACTTCAATTACCGGGAGTTTATCCCCGAGAAAGTTGATACTCTTGTGGTTTCAGGTGGCGGGGCGCAAAATCCCTTTCTGCTTGAAAAACTCGGAGAATTATTTACCGGAGTGGAAGTCCGTGGCAGCAGCGCTTACGGGATTGATGAAAGTTTTAAAGAAGCCATCGGATTTGCATTGATGGCTGACGCCACCTGGCGGGGCAAGCCATCCAATGTGCCTGCTGCCACCGGGGCGGGCAGACCGGCGATCCTGGGGAAGATTTGTTTGGTTTAACAAGAAGCTGATGTTACATAATGTTTATCCACATACGTCAAGCGCAATTGTCTCCTTTAACTTATTTGCCGCGCCGAAGTGCTAACCTTTGGTAAATCGGGACGTGAAATTTTTTGAACCGGGTCGTCAAAACTGTTTTGCCATTCAAAAAAACAGACCGGGATTTTGAATTTAGGCAAAAGCCCGATCAACGCATCCTGTAAAAATGATTTTGTAAGCGCCTGGCCCGGAGAAGCTTTTATAAAACAGCCTGGCCGTTGACCAAAGCGAACGTCAGATAAGGGGAAAACCAAGGCATTACTTACACTCGGCAACACACGTAAAACCTGTTCAATTTCCTCGGGCTGGATGTTTTCTCCACCGGAGATAAACATATTGTCCTTCCGGCCCGTGACGTGTAAACCATTGTCGTCAATATGCCCAAGATCGCCACTCGGAAACCAGCCGTCGGGATCAACGTCAAGCTGAACTTTACCGTCTTGCCAATAGCCTGCAAAGAGACAGGGGCCCCTGAGCCAAATTTCATGATCCTTTATTTTTAACTCACGATATGCCAAAATGGTTGTACGGGCCGCCTGCCCGGAACGGATAGCAACGGTGGATGACATCTCGGTTAGCGCATAACTTGTATAAACTTTTATGCCATCAGCCAGAGCTTCCTGAATCATGTGGTAAGAGATGGCACTGCCACCAAGAAAAACCGCACGGCATGTGCTAAGCGCGTCCCGGCAACGTTTATCATCAGCGAGTTTTATGTATTGCGCGCCAACAAGTGAAATAAAATCCGGTGGATTATTAATGATTTCATTTGAAATATCTGTGGACTTTATGCGCACCAGGGCCCCCGCAAGGAAACAGCGCATCAGGATAGCCAGCCCACCCACATGATACAGCGGCAAATCCAAAAGCCAGCTCTCACCAACAGAGAGATTAAAATAACCGCTGACGCCCAGAGCGCTGTAAAAATGATTTCTCAGGGAATGTATGGCATATTTGGGCTGTCCGGTGCTTCCCGAAGTCATGATCATAGTGGACGGTGTGTCCGACATCCAGTCGAAATCCGGCAATACCCCATTGTTCTCTGCCAATGGATCGATAGCCGCATCAATCCGGTGGATGGACAATTCGTCTGCATTCGGGGAGATCATAGCTGCCGGTTTTACCTTATTTATGATTGAAACAAGCATTGAATGCGGTAAACGGTTGCTTAGGGGGAAAGCGATGGCCTGCATCGACCACAGCGCAAACAGCCAGGGGGCAAAATCCTGGGGAGGAACATTTTTTAAAATCACAATATCCCCCGTTTGAATGGTTAGCTGCAACCGTTCCCGGCAGGCAGCTACCCGGTGAGAAAAGCTGGTATATGACAAACTTTTATCTCCCCAACGCAAATATGTTTTATGTGCATAGCGTTGAATAAGGACTTGAAATGTCATATTCGTATAACCTCTTTTTCAAAAGATTCATCACGAAGCGAGAAGTTCATAGTGCTACAAAAATCGATGGCAATTTTGTTTTGCGCTGCATTAAAGACCGGAAGCGTAATGTCTTCGGCAAACCACTTGTAGGTGTCCAGACCAATAGCTGTGCCCGCAGTGCCAAAAGCTGCCGCCAACTGGCACAGAATGCGCAATCCAACGCCACTTTCGAAGGCGCTGCTGACCACGTATAACAATTCATGTTGCGCGGCAAAATCCGACAAGTGACGCAATTTATTGAGCGAACCGATCACTCCCGGCTTTATGATCACCGCCTTCAATCCCGGAACAAAATCTGCCTGCGGACTTTCATGCAGGGTTTCATCATAAGCAAAGGGTAATTGACACGCGTTATAAAAGGTGCCGAGTTCAAAAGGGTTTATGAGAGGCTCTTCAATATATTCGATCCGTTCCCGGGGAATATGTCGTGCAAAATAAAGGGCCTCTGTCAGCGTCCAATTCTGGTTGGCATCAAGACGCAGCTTAACGGTCCGGGGCAGATGCTTGTCCAGCCAACAAATCAAATCAATTTCCTCATCTATTTCCCGTCTCCCCACTTTTATTTTGATCGTCTCTCCCGGCTGTATCCCTTCGGATTTGGCTATCTCCTCTCTGATCCGATCCGGGGGGCCGGTTAGTAAGCGGTTGACCATCAGCTTTGTGCAAAAACCGGGGTTTAATAATCGGGCTGTCTGGATTTGTTTACGATTGGCTTGTAAATCCAATAGAGACCACTCAAGGGCAAAACGGACCGAAGCAAATACACCATCTAATACCTGGGACTGCGGGATTTTTAATTGATGGTCGATATTGGCAAGCGAGGGCGCTAAAATTTTTAAATTACCGATTGCCTGATTAAGACTTTCGCGGTTTAGACCGGGAAAGGGGCAAAGATCGGCTAATCCAAAATTTCCAGCATCATCCAGAATTTTTAGAACCACACCTTCCCGAACATCGATTACATACCCCATCATATTTAAGGGACGGACAAGCGGAATAGTATAACGGAGCAGATGGATTTCGGTCAGGCGCATCGTTTTTAAACAATCCAGCCGATGGAAAAAAGCAGACTGTACAAAAAGAGCATTTTACCGGTTGCTGCAAGCGTATTGTTGAGCGCTTCACCACTGGTGCCGTCAAAAACCAGGCGGATACCCGGAATGGCCGGTAACACGGCAAGGATGGACAAACCGATCATCGGATTTGCCTCTGTGCGATAAATCAGATAAAAGGGGATCAGCAAAGCCAGGAGAACCGTGAGGGCGTATTCGGCACGGGTAAAGTTTACGCCAAAACGTACGGCAAGGGTATGCTTGCCCGCCATGCGGTCACCTTTTATATCGCGTAAATTATTAATTGTCAACAGCGCAACGGATATAAGACCCGGCGCCATCCCGGCAATAAGCACGGTATTGTTTATTGTTAGGGACTGCACAAAATAGGCCCCGCCTACCGCCACGGGTCCAAAAAAGAAAAGAACAAAAATATCACCCAGGCCATTGTAACCCAGGGGATAAGGCCCCCCGGTATAGAGAATGCCAAAAAGTATGGAAAATATTCCAATCAACAAAATAGGCCAACCGGCATGATAAATAAGATACAAACCGATCACAAAAGCCGCGGTAAAAGTCAGGATAAAAGCATGTTTCATTTTGATGGGCGGAACCAACCCGGATTGTGTGGCCCGTCGTGGTCCAAGACGTTCGTGTGTGTCCGCACCTTTCTTAAAATCAAAATAATCATTGGCAAAGTTGGTTGCTGTTTGAATCAACAATGCCGATAACAATGTGGCCACGGCGACAGGCAAATTGAATACTTTATCCTGCCAGGCCATGGCGCTGGCCATAAATACCGGTGCGGCAGCCGCGGGCAGGGTTTTGGGTCGGGATGCTTCAAACCAAATTTTTGTGTTCATTAGGGTTTACCTTATGGGCGACGGGTAAATTTTTTAAAATCGGGTTTGCGTTTTTCAAGAAAAGCCTTTTTACCTTCCTGGCCTTCTTCGCTCATATAAAAAAGCATGGTGGCGTTTCCGGCAAGTTCCTGTAAACCGGTCTGGCCATCACAATCGGCATTGAGTGCGGATTTTAACAAACGGATGGCCGTTGGTGAATTCTCGAGGATTTCTTTACACCACTGCACCGTTTCTTCTTCCAGTTTTTCGATAGGGACAACGGTATTTACCAGCCCCATATCCAAGGCTTGTCTGGCATCGTACTGGCGGCATAAAAACCAAATTTCACGCGCCTTTTTTTGACCTACAATACGTGCCATATAGCTTGCACCAAAGCCGCCGTCAAAGGAGCCTACGCGTGGACCGGTTTGTCCAAAAACGGCGTTATCCGCGGCAATGGTCATATCACAAATCAAATGCAGCACATGACCACCGCCAATGGAATATCCGGCAACCATGGCAATCACCGGTTTGGGCAGGGTACGGATTTGCCGTTGCAGATCCAGAACATTTAAACGATGTACTCCCCCGTCATCCACATAACCCGCATCTCCCCGCACACGTTGGTCCCCACCGGAACAAAAGGCCTTTTCACCCTGGCCGGTTAAAATGATCACACCAATATCCGCATCATCTCGGGCGTCGGCAAAGGCCTGGATCATTTCTTTTACGGTCAAGGGCCGGAAAGCATTGTGCACTTCCGGGCGATTGATGGTTATTTTTGCAATGCCTTCGGCTTTTTCATATTTAATATCTGTAAAGGTTGTTACGGTTTGCCAATCCATTTGCACTCCTGGTGTTTGATTCCAATTAAATTTTGACGCCATTCAAAACATAATGCCATCTTCATCAATTGGTTTAATCCTGTTTTTATTTATTGCTGCCATTTCTCTCCGGGTTACGAATCAGGTTCATGGTAAAATCCGTAAGCACAATAAATTAATGAAATCGGACAATAGATGAAATTTAAATATCCCGGTTTAAAATAGATAAATATCCGGCTTGCCTTTTAATATGCTCCACTTTCAGGGTAATTCCTGTAAAAAGTCCGATAGGTGTTTAATATACCAATCCGGTTTTGAAAAATGCACATTATGACCGGCGCCCCGGGCTTCACTACGCCTAAAAGATGGATTTGTTTTCTGCATCCGCGCATTGATCGCCGCATATTTTACATCCTGATCCCCATTGATCAGAAGGGTCGGGCAGGTGATATTTGCCAGCCCCCCCCATAACCCGGGCATTCGCCCGCTGCTCATTTCGGATAAAGCCCTGGCAAGATGCCTGGGTGAATTCTGCAAACGCCGTCGATATACGTGAGTAAAACCGGGTAGGCGCTCAATATCCTTGAAAAGCGGCTGCCGATACCAATCATCCAGAAAATCTGCAAGGTCTCCCATTTGTAGCTGCTTGGCAAGTCGGTCATCACGGGTAATGCGTTCCCGGCGTTGTTGTGGGTCTTCTATACCCGGCGTAGCCGATTCGACAATCAGACTACTCAGAAGGGATGGTTCGTTTACGGCCAGTGTCATGGCCACCCGTCCCCCAAGCGAATAGCCCAGCAAATGAAGCGGGGCGAGGGGCCGCAAGCTGTCGGCAAGCGCCGCCGAACAAAACGGGATGCTCCATTGCTGATTATTTTTAAAATCCCTGCTCGCACCATGGCCCGGCAAATCGGGCAGGACAATATAAAAATGCTCTGCTAATGCATCCGTCAGAAACTGAAAATCTGCCCCGGAGCCCATAAAGCCATGCAGGCAAATCAGGGTTGGATTTGATGGCGAACCAATTTTTTGAATATTTAATGATTCGGTCATTGTTTGTCAAGGAAACTTTTTATGGATTTTTGCAAGGCCCGTTGCGAGCGCGTATTGGCCTGCCGGTCTGTGATCAGCTCGATGAGCGCCGGTTTGCCACCGGTTTGAACCTGCCTGTAATCATGTTCGAAATCCGTGATGCTTTGAGGTTGGAAATAGGCCAGATTAAATTGCCGGGCCGTGTCTGCAAAAGTCCATTTATGCGGTGTGGCAAAAAAAGTCTCAAAAACCTCGGAATATTCAGAGACAGGCAAGAAAGAAAAGATGCCCCCGCCACCGTTGTTCACTAAAACAATTGTAAGCGGCTGGACGTGTGCATTTATGAACTGTAGAGCAGACAGGTCATGTAAAAAAGCAATATCCCCTATGAGCAGGGTTACCGCTTTTTGCAATCCATGGCTATAACCCAGGGAGCTGGAAATTACCCCGTCTATCCCACTGGCCCCTCTGTTGGCAGCGATATGCACAATGTCTTTGCTGCCCGGTAATCCATACATATCCATGTCACGCACCGGCATGCTCGAAGAAAGGAAAAGACCGGTATCGGCTGACAGAAGGTCTGAAAGCGAACGGGTAATGGCAAGTTCATTGAGCTCTTTTTCCTCTTCGGAAAATGTTTTTATCAGTTGGGCAACGTCATTATCGGCCTGTTTTATAAAGTCCAATACGGGATGATTATCATCGTGACTGCCGAGTATTGAATTAAAATCCGGTAGGCTGCATTCCACCCGGATATCCATGCTCAAACCCGGGTCTAATCGCTGACGGTTATCATGGATCTGGATCTGCCGGCCGTCGTGTTTTTCCAGAAATTGCATCAGACGTTTGGAAACGTATTTGCCGCCAAGATGTAAAACCGTCATACCTGCAAATTTATTTTTCAGCTTATTTGAAAGAAGCAACAAATCGAAATGGGGAATAAGATTTTGAAGTGTGCTGTCCAGACGCAGCCCGGAGCTGATATCGGCAAAAACAGGACATTTGAGTTTGCCGGCAATCTCACGTACGGCGATACGTTCTTCTTCATTCTTCAAACGTCCTACAATAAGCATCCCGACACGTTTATTACGGATATTTTGCTGTAGGTCCTTGAACTGGTTTGACCGTGGCGCCGGTTGTCCCGAAACGATACGTGTAAACGGTTCATCCGATAGACTCCAATCATAAATTTCTTGCAGATACCCATCGGGAATCTGTTGTTTTTTCGGCGCGAGGGGTTCACGAAACATACAATTCAGATGTGCGACGCCGGCCCTAGGCCCCAGTGTATTAAAAACAGCCTGATCCACTGTGCTTAAAAGATAGCGTAAGGGCACATTGACGTCCGGCGCGGGCAGATCCATAAAGAAAACGGGATACCCGCCAAAAAGATGTTGCTGATCAATGGTTTGGTTAGCGCCTGTCGCCCGTAGTTCCGGTGGCCGGTCCGCAGAGAGTACGATTAGAGGCAACTGTTCGCTTGCGGCTTCGATTACTGCGGGGTAATAGTTGGCCGCGGCGGTTCCTGATGTACAGATCAAAACCGCAGGTTTATTGGTAGCACGGGCATAACCCAATGCCATAAAAGCAGCCTGACGTTCATCGTAGCAGATGTGTGATTTTGCGCCTGGATTACGGGCAACAGCAATGGTCAATGGGGTGGAACGTGATCCCGGAGAGATATAGAATTGAATAACATGCTGACGGAGCAGCTCTTCCACAAGCACTCCAGCCCATAATTGATTGATGTTTTCGGTTTGCCCAAAAGGCATACTGTATCCTTTGTGCTGATAGTTGTGACGGCCTAATTTACAAAGCATGAGGATTGCATCCAAGACGAGAGATAAGGCAGGCTTCATTATATTCTATTTGAGAATAGACGGTTTTTATCGTATCGTTGCTACAGGCATCAGAGATTAAACGATTTTTAATCATAACTTTTTAACCGGGATTGATCGGATGATTCAAGGAACACACAATGCCGTGGAGGACCCACGCAATAAAGATGTAAAAATATTTATAAACGGTGATCTCTTTGCCCGGGAGGACGCCAAAATATCGGTTTTTGACAGCGGTTACCTTGTAGGGGATGGTGTTTGGGAAGCGTTGCGGCTCCATGATGACGTCCTGGTTTTTTTAGACCGGCATCTAAACCGCTTATGACAGGCCGCTGCCACTGTAGGAATGACCCTGCCCTTTACCCGGGATGAACTGACCCAAATGATCCGTAAAACACTTGATGCCAATCAGATGCACAACAATATTCACTGCCGGGTTATGGTTACCCGCGGCATTAAAAAAACGCCGTCACAGGACCCGCGACTGACCATTTCGGGGCCCAATGTGGTGATTATTGCCGAACATAAAAAGGCCGATCCCGGTACACGTGATAAAGGCATAACACTTTTTACAAGTACAATCCGCCGCGGTTCGCCCGACTATTTGGACCCACGGCTCAATTGCCATAGCAAACTACATGAGGTGCAAGCCCTGGTCCAGGCCCTCGAGGCCGGTGCCGATGAGGCGTTGATGCTGGATATACATGGATTTGTATCCACTTGTAATGCCACTAATTTCTTTATGGTAAGCAAAGGCGAAGTCTGGACATCGACAGGGCAGTATTGTATGAACGGTATCACACGCGGTACAATTATAGAAGTCTGCGCACAAAACGGAATTACCTGCAAACAAAAAAACTTTTCGCTGTTTGACGTCTATGGTGCCGATGAAACCTTTGTAACCGGAACTTTTGGGGGCGTTACACCGGTTGTAAAAATTGACGGCAGGATGATAGGTAATGGACGACGGGGTGATATTACTTCCCGGTTAAGCATTCTTTATGAAGAACTCATTGCGCAACAGGTGAAGACGGCAAAAGCAGATGAAAAATCACAACGTAAAACGCATTAGTTTGTGGTCTGGCCCCAGAAACATCTCCACCGCGTTGATGTATTCTTTTGCACAGCGAAGCGATACACGGGTATATGACGAACCGCTCTATGCTTATTATCTTAGGCACTCCCCGGCAAAAGAGTATCATCCCGGTGTGAATGAAATTTTAGTCAGTCAGGAAAATGATGGCAGCAAAGTCATCAAAATGATGCTGAGCGTTGACGAACGTCCGGTTACCTTTTTCAAGAATATGACACATCATTTATTGGACCTGGACCGTTCATTTTTACCACGGCTTACAAACGTGATTCTCACCCGTGATCCTCTGGAGATGTTGCCATCATTTGCCAGGGTGATAAATCAGCCGACGCTTGATGATGTGGGGTACAAGCTTCATGTAGAACTCGTGGAATTTTTACAAACAAAAGGTATAAAACCCATAGTGATAGATTCAAAAAACATACTGCTCGACCCGGAGAAAGAATTGACACGTTTATGTGCTTTGTTGGAAATTCCATTTGACTCCCGGATGTTATCCTGGAAAGCAGGAGCCCGTGAGGAAGATGGCGTTTGGGCCCCATACTGGTATGCCAACATACACCCTTCGACGGGGTTCATCCCCTACAAGCCCAAAAAGGATCCCTTCCCGGAAAAGCTAAAACCTTTGTTATCCGTTTGTCAAACCTATTATAAACAACTCATTGAGCTGGATGAAAAATAATCCGCACAAGAAAAGTGTCATAGATAAAAAGATTTAGGACCCACTATATCTCTGACCCCTGATGAAAATTTTAACCCTTTCAAATCTTATTGAAAGAAAGAGAAAATTGAAAACGATTAAAAAGTTTCTTCTTACCATAATCACCCTTTTTTTATTGTCACACACGGTCCAGGCACAAATATATAAACTTATCACTTTCAATATCCGGTATGACAACAAGCTCGATAAAGAAAACAACTGGAATAAACGCAGGACGGGCATAGCCAATTTTATTCACCATTTTCATCCAGCTATTTTAGGGATACAGGAAGGTTTATATAATCAGGTCAATTTTCTGGACAGCAGTCTTACAGATTGTTCATACATAGGCGTTGGCCGCAAGGACGGAAAGAAAAAGGGGGAATACTCCGCCATATTTTATGACAGGATAAAAATCAACATAATAAAGCAATCCACCTTCTGGCTCTCTGAAACACCGGACACTTCATCAATTGGATGGGATGCCGCTCTGGAGAGAATTTGTACCTATGGCCTTTTTGAAGACCAAAAATCAAAAACCAAATTCTGGGTTTTTAACACCCACTTTGATCACATCGGCAAACGGGCACGTGAGCGTTCCGCCCGGCTTATTTTAAACCGAATATACCGGATAAATAAATACAATTTACCACTCGTCCTTATGGGGGATTTAAATGCCGCACCCAATGAGAAGCCTGTGAGGATATTTAGTTCAAAACTGGATATTGCCCAAAAAATATCCCGGACACCTTTACAGGGTCCTTCGGGTACATTTAACGGATTCTCAATGGATCCCGTTGTCCGGAAAATAGACTATTTTTTTACAAAGGGCATTGAAGTTCAAACATACGCGCATATCGATGCTCGCTTACCAAATGGCAACTATCTGTCCGATCATTTGCCGGTGATGATTACAATAATATTTCCCATGGCGGCAAAAAATAAAAATCATTAGAATTTGGTTTTGTCCATGATGGGTTGAAAAAAATGATGAAACGTTAGTCTATGAAAATATCTTAATGGATATACCGGGGATAAAACGAACAATTGGGGGTGCCTGTTTATGCTTCCCCAATTGTTCACAATTTATTGTTAACCATTATCGACCGGATTCATTTCCAGCCGCGTGCTAATTTCACAGGATTTACGCAACATAGCAGAGACACCGCAATAAACGGTTTCGGAAAGTTCGATGGCACGACGTACTTTTTCTTCGTGCAGACCTTCACCCCAAACACGGTAGATAACTTCGATTTTAAAATAAACCTTGGGATGTTCATCGGTCATTTCCGCATCGATTGCAACTTCAAATTTGGTATATGGTTCGCGCATCTTATCCATGATGGATGCCACATCACTGCCAGTACATCCGGCCAGTGAAAGCAGTAATAATTCTTTTGGGCGGATGCCTGCATCCGAGCCGCCGAATTGTGTAGGCCCGTCCATTGGTACCCAATGATTGCTATCGGTCAATCCCATAAAGGTAACCCCTTTGATCTGAACAGCTTTTGCTTTTGGCATAATTTTTCCTTTCGGGTAAAATAGAACATGTTTTGATGTTTTGAATTGTAAAAGTTACAGCTTCTTCTAAATTCGCGATTGATAGGTATAAAGCTGAAAGTATCGGCCTTTTTTTGTTAAGAGCTCATCATGGGTGCCACGTTCAACAATTTCACCGGCTTCGACAACCAATATCTGATCGGCCTGGCGGATGGTGCTCAAGCGGTGGGCAATTACAAAGGTGGTGCGATCGGCCATTAATTTTTGTAGCGATTCCTGTATAAACTTTTCACTCTCGGTATCCAGGTTTGATGTGGCCTCGTCAAGAACAAGGATACGCGGGTTTGCTAAAACGGCCCGGGCAATCGCAATCCGCTGCCGCTGGCCGCCGGATAATTTTACGCCCCGTTCACCAATCAGGGTATCCAGTCCGTCGTCAAAACGATCGGTAAATTCATCCACGAAAGCCGTTTTCACTGCAGCAAGTAAATCCTCTTTGCTTGCCCCGGGACGCGGGAAGAGGATGTTTTCACGGATTGTGCCTTCAAACAAAAAATCATCCTGCAGAACCACGCCAAGCTGCGAGCGATAGCTTTCGAGACGCACGGTTTTCAAATCATGGCCGTCCACGGTTATCTGCCCGCTATCGGCAGATAAAAAAGATGCTGCCAAACCGGCGATGGTGGTTTTGCCGGAACCGGAACTGCCCACCAGCGCAGTAACAGAACCCGCGGGCGCCTCGAAACTGATCCCTTTTAAAACCTCTTTCTCTGCTTCGTAGCCAAAATGTACATTATTGAAAATGACATCACCATGAATACGGGGCAGGGTCAGTGTGCGAGTTGGGTCATCATCTTCTTTCTCCAGTGAAAACAATTCTTCCATACGATCCAACCCGGCGAAGGCTTCGGTTATCTGGCTGCCAATATTACTCATCTGGATAATGGGGGCGATTAAAAAACCTAAATAAAGGGTAAAAGCGAAAAAATCACCCACGGTCATTTTCCCGTTGATGATCATGTATCCGCCGGTGCCCATGATGGCCACGGATGCAGCGCCCATCAATAATGTAGCCGAGCTTGTAATGATACTTGTTGATGTGAGCGATTTTTTAACATTTTGGAAAAGGCGGTCCACTCCCCGGTCAAAAACACTATGTTCAAAAGATTCGGCATTAAAGCCCTTAATGACACGAATACCGTTTAAAGATTCGGTCAACCGCCCGGTAACATCGGCGGTAATTACACTACGCTCACGAAAAATAGGACGTATGAATGAAAAAGCTTTTAATGAAATTAAGCCAAAAAGAACCAACGGCACTACTGCCATCGCGGTCATGATGGGATTAATACGAAGTAAGATAAACAAAGCAACTATCGATGTAAGTACGCCGCCTATCATCTGTACCAAACCTGTTCCGATTAAATTACGAACACCCTCAGCATCGCTTAAGATGCGCGAGACGAGGGAACCGGATTTGTTATTATCAAAAAACCGCACCGGAAGGTGAATAATTTGTTTTTGAACTTTACGCCTAAGTTGAGCAATAAGATTATGTGCCTCCACGCTAAGCAAACGGGTAAGGGCAAAGGACGTGACCGACTGTAAAAATACCGCAGCAAAAACTATGATCAATAGAATTTTCAATAAATTATAATCGGCCTTTTTTATAACATCATCAATTAAGTATTTACTGGCACCGGGAAGAACCAGGCCGGCCAAACGGTTTATTATTATCAGGAGAAGACCGATTGCCAGCAAACCTTTACGTGGTAAAATTATTTCGTGCAGTACATAACGGATTGAGTTTAGATTACGTTTGTTTTTTTTTGGTTTTTTTTGTGTGTTTATTTTGCTCACCTTTGCGCATCCTGTTAAATTTGATTTTTATTAATATGCGGAAAATTAGAACTTATTGCTATTTTTGTGGTTAATAGATGCGAAAATGGCCCCATGGACACAGTGGCATAAATAATGCTATATGGTTTGTTCAGAGCGCATAAAGAGGATTAAACATAATAGGACGTTGAAATGAAAACCGGATTAATTGTTACGCATAACGGAAATGCCCACTTTGATGAGTTTTTGGCGCTTTCTCTAATTGTTGCCGTTTATAAAGATGTGCATTTCTATATTGAACGCCGGGAACCAGGCGAAGAAGAACTAAACAACCCGGATGTATGGGTTGTGGATATTGGCGGGCGGTTAGAGCCTGAAAAACATAATTTTGATCATCATCAGGATTTAAGCATTCCGGCCAGTTTTGTTATTGTTGCGGAGTACCTCAATCTGCAGCATTATCTTGACCATGCCCCCTGGTGGCAATTTAAGGATGAAATTGATCGGCGCGGCGGATTTAAGATGGCCGAAAAATTCGGTCTTGATTCCCTCGATGAATTTGCCAGCCCCCTGGAAAGTTTTTATCTGAAGATGTTTGCCCAAAGCCCAATAAGTGTTTATCAACAAATGAAATTTTTTGGACGTCATCTCATTCAACAGGGCAAACGTCTGGAACAACAGGTCGCTTTTTGGAAGAGTTGCCAGCGGAAAATCATCAAGGATAAGGCGGTATTAATTGGTCTTACCGAAGAGACGAGCGGATCGTTGCAGTTTTGTGATACCCTACCCGAACCACCGGCCATTCGCATAACCTATGATGGCCGTGGTGATGGCTGGGCCATGTCCACCATCAAGGATGCGGATGGGGTTAATTTCGCCATTCTGGAAAATCACCCCTTGATTAAATTTGCACACAAAAATGGTTTTCTTGCAAAAACCAAGGAGCGTATTCCCATCGAGGATGTGTACAAACTGGTGGAAATGGCCATTGAGTAACAGATACGATTTTATTTACTGTACGATAAGCATCTTCAGAATTTTACTGAAATGATTCTTGCCAGGTGATAAAACCCGATAAAAATAAATACCTGATGAGATGTTTTGTGCATTCCAACGGATCTTATGAAAACCTGCCGCCTGACTTCCGTTAAACAGCGTTGTTATTTTTTGCCCAAGAGAATTATAAATCTCAACCTTGACCGGCCCTTCATTTGGAATTCCATAAGATATAACGGTATTGGCGGAAAATGGGTTGGGGAAGTTTTGAAACATCACAACAGATTCTGGGATGCCATCGCCGTTTTTATCATATTTCGATTCGGGGTAGGTGACGCTAAGTTTTATAACGGCGCTGTCCGCCAGCCCACCGGGGTCTTTTGCCGTCAAATATAATTTATAACCGCCGTATAGACCGGGCGCGTTTATTGACAAACTGTCATCAAACTGCCCCAGGATAATGACACTGGTATCGGCATAGAACGACCAAGTCATAGCTTTGCTATCGTTATCAATATCCGTGACGCCATCGGTTAAATTTATTACAACGGGTGTATCATTTACGATTTGTATCTCATCATCAAAAGATAGAACCGGTGGGTCGTTTACGGCTAAGATGTTAACCCGAACGGTATCAGCGCCTGTAAGGCCTTGCGGATCGGCAACTGAAAAACGGGCGAAGTAGCTGCCGTTCAGATTCTCTTCCGGGGCAATAAAAGCCAGGTGCCCATCCTCTATCGGAATTGTAAAAGATGGATGGTCCAAAACTTCCGCGTAAAAAGCGAGACTGTCAAGCGGGCTTTCTTCATCACTTGCATAAATGGCCAAATCCAGCGAAATGGATTCATCTTCATTGATTGTAATATCCGGGATGCCTTTTATAACCGGTGGATCATTCTGTTCTACGACGTCTATCCGGGTGATCAAAGTATCTTCACTTATGCCGTCGGACACCGTTATAAAAATGGGTTGTGCATTGCCAATATCTGATGCCTTTGGAATTCCGCTCATGATGCCAATAGCAGACAAATCCATCCACCCAGGTAAAATCTTTCTTGTAAAAGTAAACGAATTGCCATCCACATCGCTTACAAGGAGCGTATCCGAATATAATTTATCCTCGTACGCTTTGGGCAAGGTGGATGTTAAAAAAACAGGTGGATCATTTATAGATGTAATTCTAATGTATGCGCTGTCCGAACCTGACAACCCCAAGGGGTCCGTTACACTATAATTCACGGTGAAATTGCCAAATATATTTGGCTTTGGGACAAATTTAATAAAATGTTTATTGATTGTCGTAGCGGCAACGCGTGTTTCCCCATCTGCTATCTGTGCCCTAAACGTTAACTCATCCATCGCATTATCATTGTCCTTTGTATAGACCAGAAGGTCAACCGTAATAGAATCATCTTCATTAAAGGAAAAATCGGGGACGCCTGCAATTTGTGGTGGATCGTTTACAGGGCTGACATTAACAACGAACGTATCACGCGCGAAAAGCGGCTCCTGATCACTCACCACAATTTCAGCGCTAAACGCGCCAAAAACATTTTCCGCGGAAGAAAAAGCGATTCCAAATTGCACACTGTCGTATTGTGTGAACAGAAGCCCCTGACCCGTTAAAACGTTGACGCTTATATGCAAACTTTGAACCGGGTCATCAACATCCGAAATGAATGGGGTTAAGCCTAAAAAGTATGATGTATCCTCAGCAAAACGAATGCTTGAAATTGGGTTTATTACCGGTGCATCATTTACGGCGCGAATAGTAAGTTGAACCGTATCCGAGGCCGACAATCCCTGGGGGTCTGTTACAGTAAAACGCACATGGAAATTTCCATACACGTTGCTGTCGGGAACAATATGGGCAAAGTGACCATCCCTGATTGTGGTATTAAACCCGGATGCAGCTATTATGTTTACTGTAAAAACCAAATCGCTTATGGGGCTTTCTTCATCGTCGGCATATTTTAACAAATCAATCAAAACGGAATCATCTTCATTAAAACCAATATCCGGGATGCCGGTAATCATTGGCGCATCGTTCACTGCCAGTATATCGATTTGGGTTGTCAAAGTATCCTTTGAGCCATGGGGATCGGAAACCGCAACAATAATATCTTGGTTAGATGCGATATCCGTAGCCGACGGTGTTCCGTTTAACAAACCGCTGATCGATAACGTCATCCATGCGGGTATGGAAATGGCGCTGTAGGTTAAATCGTTGTCATCGATGTCGCTTGCCGAAAGCTGATATTGATACGCGATGTCTTCGGTTGCATTTGGGATGCTTACAGTAATAAAAACAGGCGCATCATTTACATTGGAGACGGAAAAAAGAACACTCGTTTGGTCGGATAAGTCATCCGGGTCCGTTACTTTAAAAATAACGGTTTCTTCGCCAAACCAGTTACTGTCGGGCGGGGTCACATCTGCCCTATGCTGGCTGTCAATGCTGACGATCAGGGCGCTGTTTCCCGAATAGCTCCAACTTAAATTTTCTTTTGGCGTATCAACATCTTCTACATAATTATCCAGGGCAATACGGTCAAAAGCATTCCCTTCCGGGATATTTTGAGAGGGAATGACACTCATGAGCGGTGCATCGGGGATATTGTTTATTGTGAAGTCCACAATCGTAGAATCTGCTGCACCCGAAGGGTCCCGGGCATGAAAGTGAATGTGTGCAAAACCAAACCAATTGCTGTCCGGTGGACTGATATGGGCAATTTTGTTTTGATCAATCGTTACGATAAGCTCGCCATTGTTTTTATAGCTCCAGGTTATCACACTATCCGCATTGTCAACATCGTTTACAAAGTCGTTAAGGTTAATATCGGAAAAGGACCCACCCTCGTCGATGGTTTGATTTGGGATAGTTGAAACAACCGGAGGGTCGTTGACCGGCTTTACCATGAACAATGCGCCGGTTGAATCTGACAACCCACCCGGGTCCGTAACTTTAAATTGAATACTATCGGTCCCGTTCCAGTCTTTATTGTTTGGTGTTAGGGTTGCAATGCCATCGAAGTCAATAGTAACGGAAACATTGGGATTATTGCTGATTGTCCAGTTCAATTCGCTAAATGAATTGTCAACATCTGTCGTGTATTGTTTTAAATCGATGTTAGAGAACTGACTGCCTTCGTCGATTTGCTCCCCGGGAATGGAAGATAATACCGGCGCATCGTTTGTGTTAAAAACATTAATGGTTGTTTGAAGAGTGTCGCTGGCGCCCCCTTCGTCTGTAGCAATTACTTTTACCGGAATATTTGTGGCAACGTCACTGTTTTCAGGAGTGCCGCTTAAAACCCCGTCAATGGCAACATTCATCCAGCCGGGAGCAGCCAACGCTGAATAAACAAGTACGCTGCTTTCTTCATCGGTGGCCAATACGGTATCTATATATGCCGAATCTTCTGTGGCATCGGCTATCGAAGTCGTAATAAATTGTGGCTTATCATTTACTTCGATAACTGTAAGCCCGGTCAGCAAAGTGTCCGAAAGCGTATTTATGCCATCATCTGTAACTTTTATTTCAATTTGGGTCGTTCCAATATCGTTCAAATCCGGCGTCCCTGATAAAATACCATCCAGGGAAACTGATACCCATTGAGGTCCGTTAAGTTTTATATAGGTAAGATTGTCATTATCGGTATCCTTTGCAACCAGTGTAAAAAGATAACTTTGATCTTCGGTCGCCGAATCAACATCGGTTGTGACAAAATAGGGATAATGGTTAGAGATATTGTCCCTGTCACCAAGCGTAAATTCACCAAGGCTGTCCACTGTAAACTTAAAGGTGTTGCTGGTATGCGAACGAACGGTATTGTTGACCTTATACCAATCATGAAGAGAGCCATTTTTTTTACGATAAAAAACAGCGAGGTTGGCGGTATCGAGACCGGCCACCTGATCTATGTTGTAATGAAGTGAAACTTGTGTGTTTTTTATACTTCCCTTATCCGAACTTAACAGCCATGACACCGTGCCGGTGTTGTCCACATAATCCGATGATGGTTTGCTATGTTTTCTTTGAACATTGAATGAGCCGTCACTGCCTTCGGAGAAATCGATCCGTAAGCCTTCATCGCGCATAATAAAATCCGGCCGGTCCCCTGCTTCTAAATATCGTTTTATTGCCCCAGGCTCTCCGGATGTATTGGTTAAAATATGATACACGCTCCCAAACTCAAGGCTGTCATTATCCGAAGCTAAATAGGCGCTGCTTACGATATCCCCAAATCCATCGGCATTAAAATCCACGCCCGATGTCGAGCGGCCAAAATTATCACCGGACCTGGCGCCATCATAACGCAAATCATAATTTGATGATTGTTCCAGATCGCTTATCTCCGACGTCGTATATGAATCATTGCCATATAAAACATATACGCTGCCTGAATTTGTACTGTCATTATAATCCGCGAAATAAGAACCTAAAAGCAGGTCATGGAGACCATCACCATTTATATCATTTGATGAAGCATTAATACCTAACAACTCGTCATTGGCCGCACCGTCAAAGCGGATGTTAAAATTGTTAATTTGGCCTAAGTCAATATTCTTTGTGGCGGGAGGCGAGGTGGAGCCGTTGATCAAATAAAAACTTCCGGAACGGGTTCGGGAATGAAAATCGGTCCCGGGCGCCCCAATTATGATATCATCAAGGCCGTCACCGTTATAATCGGTGCATGCCGCCCCGAGCCCAAGCACATCATTTGTGGCATATCCATCAAAACGCATATTATAATTGTTTTGATTGGACAGAGATAATGTTACGTCTTGCACACTTTCATCTTTTCCATAGATGACATAAAGGCTGCCATTATCAACCAATGTGTTTGAGTTTTGATAGGGGGCGCCGATCATCAAATCAGCAAAACCATCCCCGTTTATATCTCCTCCAGCCAATGAAGCGCCCAGACTGTCTCCGCTTGCCGTTCCCGTATATACTTTACTAAATGTCCCTGGATCTGACAGGGCATTTATGGCGCCGATATATGAACTTCCATTACCAAAAGTAATATAGACACTACCTAAATCCTGACTGCTATCATTGTTTGCCAATGCCGCGGACATAATTACGTCCTCGTATCCGTCGCCATTAACATCAAGACTCAGAACTTTTTCACCAAGTCTATCGTTGTTTAATGCCCCATCATAGCGAACATTAAAATTGTTGTGATCCAAAAGGTCTTTGTTTTTCTGGTTGGCGATGGTTGAAGAGCCATAAATGACATAAACGCTTCCGGCCCCTAATTTTCCCCCATTGTTAGAACCGTTGGCGCCGATAATAATATCATCGAAATTATCGTTATTGATATCGCCACAGGCAACTGATCTGCCAAGCTGATCTTTTTTGCCCTCCCCGTCGAACCGGATATCATAATTCTGCGAGTTGTCCAGGTCAAGGACAGTGCCAACCGGGCTTGTTGCTTTGCCAAGAATAATGTAAACACTACCGGAATTTAAACGGCCGTTGGCTGAATTGCGGTATGCGCCGACGATCAAATCAAGATATCCATCGCCGTTTACATCGCCGTAGGTTAAGCTTTGCCCCAGACGGGAATTGCTTTGCGGGCCATCATAACGCGTATTGAAATTTTGTTCATCGCCAACATTGATTTGTGCAAAAGAGGATGAAATGCAAAGAATAGTGCAAATAATGGAACCGATGACATATTTTATTTCGCTAATATTCTTTTCAGAAGACATAAGAACATATCCTTTTTTATTCTTAACCTACAATTCCATTTGCCAATACCAATATAAGACCAAAATCAAAAATTGCTTACTTTTTTTTAGTCTAATACTAAGAATAATTAAAGCTGTAAAATACAGCTTTGTTCCCTGAAATAGCCCCAAACTCTTTTTATAAACGACAGCAATATATAGCGGATAAGGTTTTTATCATCATAATTTTGGAAATATGGCCTAAGCTAAAGATATCAGGGAAAAAGATAACAGGAGAAAATGTTACCCTGCCGGTTCAAATTCCAATGTTAACGCCCAGCCCGAGATTGAATGTGTACCTTTCCATGTGGTCATTTATCACGATGTTTTGGAAGTAATATCGCGCACCACCAATCAGATAAAACCGCTTTCCATTGGTACGAAAATGAAGGGTCATATAAGTTGCGGCACATTTTGGCCCGCGTCCGTTTCCCGATTAAAAATGTAGTCCTTTTGGGCAAAGTTAAAACTTAACAGAAAAATCTGATCCAGAAAATCAAAAGGGCCGCCCATTCCAATCGCAAAAGAATTGACCTTGTTGGAATCGGTTTGTGGCGGGCCATAGTCATTTTTTAGCTAAAAATGTTTCAGCCCCAACGATGCGCTAAATTGTAAAATGACATGGCTTGAAAACTTTGGATAGGCATTGAACTGCAGCTCAAATATTCATAGCTGTTCGACATGAGCAGGGCATTGAATGTACTTTGGACGGATAGGGGCCATAGTCCTTTTTAATGATTTTGGGATGGGTTAAAGCAATGTTCATGACATAATAGGAATCATCTGGCGCAACCACGAATGTTGGAAATTTTTTTTTGGTTCTTGCTTTAGCGTCTTGTCCGTTGTTTTAATTTTGTCGATGGCTTTGATAAGGACAGTTGTACCGTTTTCCAAAACCAAACCGTCTTTTTTCATCGTGATGATGCCGGTTTCCATAATCTTGCCATTTTCGAGATATAGGATGGCTGGCCGCACAGCGGCAATTGCTATGCTGAGTATTAAAGTAAAAAGTATGAAAATACCTGCAAGAGCACGCATGGAATATCCGTTATAAATTAAGGACAGGGACAGATGTTTAGAAAAACAAAACTTAATATATCTTGTCTTATAAACTAAATTAAGGTTGTCTGTTAAGGTAATCGGACGCTAAGCCCCTTTTCCTATAAGTATATTTCGCCTTTAAAAAAAGTAACGGCCTTTCCGCTAATTTCCACACGTTCACCAAAATCCCTGCAATAAACGGTGCCGCCCCGTTTGGATATCTGTCGTGCCGTCAATTCCTTTTTGCCCAGTTTTTCTCCCCAATATTTTGTAAGCGTTGTATGAGCGGAGCCGGTTACCGGATCTTCATTTATACCTGCATACGGTGCAAAATAACGCGATACAAAATCGTATTTTGGGTTTTGGGCCGGCGCAGTACAAATAAAGCCGGCATAATCAATACGGGATAAAATACGGAAGTGAGGCCGTAGCTTTTTTACCTGACTTTCATTTTCAAAAACCACAAGAAAATTCATGTCTTTATAGACCGAGAGCAACTCTGCGTTTAGCCCATCAATCAAATCGCTTGGGATATCTTTGACCGGTTCGGGATATCGGGATGGAAAATTCATGGCTAAGCGCTCGCCTTCACGGCGGACTTCAAGCGGGCCGCTTCTTGACTGAAAATGTATGACGTCTTCTAAAAAGCCAAGATGATTGAACAAGACATGGGCCGAGGCCAGGGTGGCGTGTCCGCATAGATCAACTTCGACCTTTGGCGTAAACCAGCGGATATGGTATCCCGGACCTTCTTTTACGAGAAAAGCGGTCTCCGACAGATTGTTTTCCGCTGCAATATGGCACATAACACTTTGTTCCAACCAATTATCCAGGATACAGACGACCGCGCCGTTGCCTGTAAATATTTTATCGGTAAAGGCGTCCACATGGAACATCGGTATCGTTATCATAAATCCCCCAAATAGATGATGTCGCTTTAGTTTTGTCCAGATATGTTTGTTTGGATTTCTATCTTCGGAATACTCTCGGCAAATATTAAATACAAATTTTAAAGTTTAATCATAGCAAAATGAATGAGAAAAGATAAATATATCCTTTCCCGTCTTCGGGGTTAAATAAAGCGCTCCATAAGTTTGAAAGCTTTCTGCCGGGCAGGGCATGAAATAAAATTTATAGGAAAATCCCCCGCTATAAAAACCCCTCGGCCACATTGAATTTAATTCGAACGCTCAAGCGCTTTTAGCTGAGTAGTTATGTCTCGCGGGGGGAATTCAATCGAAAAGACCGTACCGATATTTTCCCTGGACGAAAACCAAAGACTCCCCTCGTGCGCTTCGATAATATTCTTACAAATGGACATGCCAATTCCCCCGCCGTCATGTTTGGTGGTAAAATATAGATCAAATATATGCGCTTGGGTTTCGCGGGGCATTCCACAGCCGTTATCTTCTATCTCTACTTTTATACGCCGGTTTTTTTGAGTTGTCCTTACAATGACCAGGCCGTCATTGTAAATTGCCTGAAATGCATTAAGCACAATGTTCAGGAAGACTTGTTTTAGCTGGTCGGCGTCCCCATAAACGCGATTGATATTTGTATCAAAATGCCTGTCAATTTGTATTTGACGCTCCACAGCCTGTTGCTGGACCAGGAACAAGACATCGTCCAATAGCTTGTTAATATTGACCTCGCTCAGGTTTACCTTTTGAGTGCGGGCCAGGTTAAAAAATTGATTGATGATACGGTTAAGGCGTTTTACCTCGTTTTGCAGGGTGGCAAGCGATTTGTCAACGACTTCCCGATTTTCAATATTTACATCTTCCAGGCTCATATTTAAAATTTCGGCATGGATTGCCATGGCCGATAAGGGATTTTTTATTTCATGACTGATCGATGACGCCAGGTTGGCAATGACACCAAACTTCATAGAGCGCCGTAAATTGCGCTGCAGCTCATTGATGGATTTTTGATTTTTTATGGTCAGCAGTATGCCGGACAAGACGTCGCCTTCGCGAAAAATATATGCCGAAACCCGGGCCAGCACATCACTGCCATCCGGGAGCCAAAGGGTCATCTCACGCTCCCGGATACTTTCCTGTTCCTGAAACACCCGTATGACCAGCTCTTTTAGTTCGGTATTGCTTGTTTGAATTTGTTTAAAGTGACTTTCAAACAACATTTCAACCGGGCATTGAAACAGTTCGACGCCAGCCTCATTATAACTTACAATTTCACCATGGCTGTCAAATAAAATGATGCTCTCGTCAACGGCCTGAAGCAGGGCATTTATCCTTTTCTCTGCTTTTTTATAGCCTTCTTTTAAAACGCTTACTTTTTCCAGGGATTTATCGATGCTGGTAAAGGTGTCGGTAAATTCGTCTTTTCGCCCATAATTGATACGAAAAGAGAAATCACCCTGGGCAATGTTCTCCGCCATTTGTTCGATGGATTCCAAAGGCTTGGCATAAGCACGGGCAATAAAATAAATGGTAAAGCCGATAAGCAGGGCAAATACAAGCACCAGGGGCAAAAACAACCGAAAAACATCCTTATAAAAATCACCAAATCCTTTTTGTGAAAGCACAAGACGCAGATAACCGTAAACTGAATTTTCCGTGTTTTTTAGGGGAAGGATTACATCGATGACCCGGATACTGTCATCCCATGTTTTCGTGATCACCTTGGGTTCATCTCCCTGCAGGTTGGCCAGTTCTTCCTGAGAAGTATATTCGCGGCCTTCAACGCTCAGGTCGCTGCTTAACAAGATGCGCATCCGGTCGTTGATCAATAAGATATGTATGATGTTGCCTTTTTCGGATGTAAGCGAACCCATCAGCCGCCGCAGGCTTTTTTTCTCTTTGACGGTAAGGGTCTCAAGATTTTTATCTGCGGCATTGGCCAAAATCTCATTTACGGAATCCCCAATCAGCAGCGCGGTCCGTCGGACGATATCTTCCCCGAGCCCGGCATACGTACGGTACATTAAATATCCGCTGAGCAGGACAACGACGCTAAAAAGGGCCAGCGCAACAAATATCCTTTTATAAATCAGTTTTATGTTCACCGCTTGCCGTCCCTTTGATTGCACCCGTTTTTAGTTGCTTTTTTCGTCGATTGTAAACCCGTACTCTCGTCCTGGTCGGTATGAAATTATATCTTTGTGCCCCAAAACGGGTAAAAAGAAAATAGTGGAAAATGATTATAAATATTTAATGGTTCTGTATAAATTGATTCCACTGTTACTGACTTTTCCCCCGGCCTAAAATGGGCAGGGTTTGCACAATGGTACCGCCTTCAATACAAATATAATTGTCATATAAATTGACAACGGTGCAGGCATGGTTCGGGATAATTAGCAATGGGTAGCCAATTTTAATTTCGGCTGGCCGCTCTAATTGTATCATACCATGTTCCTCGGAAACCCGGTCAATTGTTCCTGTGATATTTACCAAATGCCCAAAACCCTTTACCGTTTGGGCCGAATGCGCTCCCCGGTCAATGTTTAATGCTTTGCTACCAGCGTCGCACACAATGCGATCGGCTGCCGGTTGGGAAATAACGGTCGCCAATACATATAGTGCACATTGGTTGTATTCGGCAACACCCAGCCCAACTTGTATGCCATCGTAAAAAATATAATTGCCGGGACGGAACTCTGTTATCCCCGTTTGCTCCGCCACAAAATGCGCGGTAGGTGTTGAACCCACACTCAACGTAGCAATTTCGATGCCGAGCTTCCGCAGACGTTGTGCCGCTTTCACTACTTCATCGGCTTCCTGCCGGGCAATGTTTTCAATTTCCCCGGTGCTTTTTGCTGCATAGGCATGACCGGCGTGGGTAAACAGGCCGTCCAGTTCTAGTCCTGCTGCAGCTTGTATCCTTCGGGCCAATGAAGTTAGTTCATCTGCCCCTGATGAAAGACCGCAGCGATTAAAGCCACAATCGATTTCGATACGTAACTTTAAAGGACGCGAAGATGAATTAAATAAGGGGAGGAGTTGATCAACCTGACGGCCATGATCAATACCGACAATCAATTCGGCTTGTTGATGCAGCTTTTGCAGGCGTTTTAACTTTAAAGGCTGGGTTATTTGATTGGCAATAAAAATATCGCTGATACCCGAGCGGAACATCATTTCTGCTTCGGAAAGCTTGGCAACGGATATGCCCCTTGCGCCCACAGACTGTTGATATGTGGCAAGTTGAGGGGACTTATGCGTTTTACAATGGGGGCGTAAGCGTATATTATTTCGGTTTGCAACATCCTGCATTTCACATACGTTGTTACGCATTATGGCCATATCTAAAAGCAGGGCCGGTGTTTCCAGTTTTTGGTGCAGTCCTTCTATTTGGCTTTTATCCAACATCTGAGGCGTCTAAAACTTTCCAATTTTCCGTCGGATCCGTTTCCATAAACCTTCGCCAAGGAAATTATTGGCCATGGTCAGCGCATTTTGGATGGCGGCAAGTACGTCACTTGGACCGGCCCAGTGTTCATACAAAATATCCGTCTCATTGTTATTTATAAAATCATTTATGATATATGCGGCCAGGGCCAGGTCGTCCATATAGCCAATCGGCCCAAAAATCAGTTCAGGCATTAAATCGATGGGAGAGATAAAGTAGGCTATCGCAAAAACCAGCTTGGCTTTTTTTCGGCCATCAACCCGTGGATCGAGGGACAATTTTATCAGCAGATGAAAAAAATCAGGGGCGAGCAATAATAGATCGCCGTACTGAAAGTTGTTCTTATCAAGATAGTCGGCAATACGGATGCGTAAATCCTGATAAAAATCACGTTGTGCATTATTCATGGCAGCCTCCACTATTATGTGTTTATATTCCCCGCTGGGTGCGGACGTCTGCATAGGCCTGATTGATTTCGGCCATCTTTTCCTGGGCGATTTTCAAAAAATCTTCCGGTACGCCACGGGCCTGTAATTTATCCGGATGGTTTTCCTTGACGAGGGTATGATATGCTTTCTTTACGTCGCTGTCGCTTGCGTTGCGGTTAATCCCTAAAATTTGGTATGCACTGTCATTCTCTTTTATATAAAGCGCACGGATTTGAGCATATTCATCCGGTCGAAAACCAAATACAGCCGCAATTTGCTGGAGATAGGTTTCTTCATTTTTATGAAGCTGGCCATCGGCCAACGCGATCTTGAACAAAAGCTCCATCATCATTTGCAGCACATCGGGTTTAAAACCAATTAACTGGGCAAATTGGCGGGCTATATCCACTGCGTTTTCAGGCGAATCCTTGGCCTGGTTAAAAAGTTTTGCAACCGTCCGTCGTTCCTCAATACTAAGCCCCAAATCAAAGCTTAAAAATGTGTCAAAGGCCTGAATTTCGTCCCTAGTCACAATGCCGTCGGCCTTGGCCATTTTTGCCGCCAACGAGGCCAGGCTCACATAAAAGAGATATTGTCGATCAAATTCATGTTCCACTTCCGGCCAGCTTTGATCATTATTCTGTTGGTAACGACGTACATCGCTTTCCGATCCCACATCAAAGGCATGGCCCAAAAACCCACCGGCTATCGCCCCGAGAGGCCCGCCGACCATAAAACCCATCCCTGCACCTATTGCCTTGCCCCAAAAACCCATGTTATGCCTTTCGCTTTAACTGTTAAAGGTTACTGAATTAAGAAATACAAATAAAGGGAGATTGAGTGATTTTTTCTTGCTTAGTATTGCTTTTTTGTTCAATCTGTCCGCTATAATTTATTGTTTGTTATTGGATAGTCCTCTTTTCTGCTGACATCCGGAATAACCATTTAAATATGCTGATGTGATAATAGTGTTAATTTTATGAAAAGTTTCATTTTTCCTGTTGTTTTTTTTATTCTGATGATTTTCGGCCCTCTTCAAGCGGATGACTATTTTATAACCGCCCAGCCCGATGCATACCAAATGCTGGATGGCTACCAGCAAAAACTATCCAATACTTTTAAAAGACATTTTGCCCGAAACAGCGCCTGGCTTGTTTTAAAAAAACAGATGCTGCTATCCGATGGATTTACAAAAGTGATGAAAGTGCGCGGCACGGGCGCCGTCTATTATTTTGTTTTGAATCGTGAGGGCAGCCCACTAAAACAGGCCACCAGCCGTGACCTTTATATTAATAATGCCGCCCCATTACTGGATACGCTTCTGGTGGCACTGGATAAAACGGTTCTTTTTTCGGCTGATGTGCAAAAGGGCAAGGGGGCACGTACGTATTTACAGCCGGGTGAAAAAATAATACGTCTTTTTCGCTGGAAGGGCGCCTATTATATTCGACCAATTTCCGCTAATAGCTATGGCTGGCTAACACTCTTGAATAAAAACGGGTTAAAAAAACAGCTTCCGCACCTTTTGCCGCTTTCTAACAGCCGGGACAAGCAAGTTGTCCTGAAACAACTCGAGGAAAAAACAACGATTGCCAACAAATTTTATGCACGGATATTTAAGGTTCTTGCCAGCCATTTTCAAAAATATCGTCAGGCACCCTATTGGCAAATCCAGGAAGAGGCAGGGGGATGGGATATCATATTTATGCCCGAAGATTATAGGTTGTCCTTTGCGAAAAGCCGTCATTATTTTGCCGAAAAAATCCGTTCTGTTTTATGGAAATCCGGTTATGGCTTAATAAATGACAAAAACACTTTGCAGGTTCGCAGGATGGTCAATGATGAAAAGTAAATGGGCGGCCCATATTGTAAGTTCAACTTTAGTCATCGGTTTGCTAAGCCTATTGATCCTTTGGTTTAATGGTCGTCAATCGTCGCGCCAGTTAAAGGAGCAGATGAACAACCGTTGGATAAATTCAACGGTTGTGGATGTATCCGACCCGGAAGAACGCGCTTTTTTAAGCGAGGCATTAAACATTTTTGATCCAAATCAGGATGAAGCCCACCGTTTGCTGATCTCAAAACTGCAAAAGGAAGCTGAACGCAATGTGTTAAATGAGGTAAACCGGCCTTACGGTAAACGTGTTTTTAATTTCCACACGTTTCAGGAATTATTAGGCCCTTTTTTCCAGTTCACCCTTATTTATATTATTACTTTTTTTATCAGTTGGTATGGCGTCCTTACACTTGGGTCCCTAAAATTTATCTGGCAAAAACAGGGCCATATGTCCTTCTTTATAGATGGCCTTGCTTATATAAAAAAAAATTATCGTCCGCTGCATTCTATGGCTGAACGTTATAAAAACTACAAACAGGGTCTTCTCTGGCTTGGCATAGCCGCCGGTAAGGCCTTGGGTTATATAACCCTCTTTTCCCCGGCCTATGTCCTGGCTTATTCTTTCCGCACCCGCTTTGACTCCGACATTGCACCAATGATGATTGCGCTTGGTGTTATATCCAATGGGGCATTAATCACATATACATATAAATTTTATGTGTTTTTAAAAGGCGAATCAAAAAAAGGATATGTGGAAACGGCCATTGTAAAAAACATGTACCATTCCTATGCTTTTAATAAACGCGCAGGCCTTGTCATAAAAAATTTACTGCGTTGGAACAAACAATTTCCCAATCATGTATTTGGCGCCATCTATAAAAATGCACGCTTACAATTTCTATCAACGTTAAAAGAGCAGGCGTCCTTTCTTATTAGCGGATTGATCATTATCGAAATGGCCCTGAATATCCAGGGACATCTCAGTTATGAACTACTGCAGCAAATCCTATATAAAAACTATGGCATTGCAACAGCCATCGTGTTAGGCCTTTTTGTTCTGGTTAAGCTGACGGAAATCCTGGTGGATGTATATATTGATATGAATGAAAAGAAGTATTCAAACCATTGAGCATTATCCATATTTTATCGATGGTATTAATCCGGCAATAATTGCGTTGTCATGTCGGGAGTTTTCCTCGGGCTTGCCAACCCGTTTGTATTGTGTATCACCTTTCCGCGGAAACATGGTGGAAAACAATACATCAGATACGAAACCGTTCAGAAATCTTCAATCATTGACCGATGTTCGATATTGGCTTTATGTTGTGCTCAATTGCCCGTACCTTCAGGTAGGGGGTCAAAACACCACAACACTATCCCGGGCTTCAGCCCAAAACAAATCCCCGACGGGATAATTTATCAAACCCCTTCAGGGGTTTTTATTGTTGCCACACTTTTACCAGGGCGCTGCCCTTCGCTTTGGTATTTTTCCCCGTTGGGGAAGAAAAGCATACAGCCATATTAAGATTCTGTTTTTTCTTCTTGGGTTGGTTCTTGATCTACGAACAAGGAACACCGATATTCGATTTTTGAACGGGTGCGGTTCAAACAGATCAGAAATCTTCAATCGCTGATCGATGTTCGACATTGGTTTTGTTTGCGGTCGATCAATCCCTATTTGTATACTCAATGACGCTGCCTTTGATTTTTTTGCTTACTACGCCCTTATCACTTTAACTTGTTTTAACCCTTGGGAACATTCCCAAAGCAATAAATACCTGACCGCTTAATCGAAAGAGGCGCCTTTGTCCAATTATTTATTAATTCCAACAAAGACAAGAACCCGGCTTCTGCTTGACACTGAAAGTTTTTATACCCTATCCCAAGCCCGGGCTGTTGCCAAAAGAATCAATTCTGTTCAGACTAAGCCAACAAGTGCGGCTGAACTATATGCACTCGGGCTCATCGCCGATATCATGGAATATATAGCGGACCGCTATTTCAGGGATCAAACGCCAAATTTAGCTGCTCAATTAGTGGCTTTATGGCGAAAAAAGATGACCGCCGAAGATCAAGCCGGATTGCACCGTCTTCTCGTTCTATATAAAGTTGAGTCCGATACACAGGAAAAATCACAGCTCGTCGATGGCGATTTTTTAATCCGTCTTTGGATTAATTTTTTGTTGGCACATAATCCAGCCATTGATGCACTTAGCGAATCGTTTTTTAAACCTTTACAAAAATATTCAGGTGTCTTAAAGAAAACCATTCAATTGATAAACGCCTTATTGGAGAAGCAGCCACCGGAACATTTTAGCGGTCTTACACTGCCCGAACTGTTTAAAAGTGCCGAAAAGAGTGGTTCACTTTATGAACAACTGATATTCATCATAAAAAATTGGGGCTTACAGCACACGCCTTTTGAAGCACGTATATTATTGGGCCTCGATTTATACAAGGAAGAAGCTAAGCTTTTTGATCCCGCACATTTTAAAAGCGGGCCGTCCCCCATGCCGGACTACCAGTCTTCCATCTATGATGAACCGGAGGCATTTACGGCCGATCTCAACTGGATGCCGCATCTGGTGCTTATTGCCAAAAGCGCTTATGTCTGGCTGGATCAGCTTAGTAAGGCTTATCATTTTGATATCCACCGGCTGGATCAAATCCCGGACGCGGAGCTAAACCGTCTGGCAAATTTTGGTTTTACAGGTCTCTGGTTGATCGGACTATGGGAACGCAGCACGGCATCACAAAAAATAAAGCGTATAAACGGAAACCCGGAAGCGGTCGCTTCGGCTTATGCACTAAAGAGTTATGAGATCGCCGAAGACCTGGGCGGCTGGGGCGCCTATCAAAACTTAAAGGACCGGGCCTGGCAAAGGGGCATTCGTCTGGCCAGCGATATGGTCCCCAATCACATGGGGATCGATTCCGATTGGCTGATCCAGCACCCTGACTGGTTTATCTCGCGTATGGACTCTCCCTACCCCAACCACACCTTTAACGGTACCAACCTTAGCGATCATCAGGATGTTGGTATTTTTATCGAAGATGGCTATTGGTTTAAAAGTGACGCCTCGGTCGTTTTTAAACGCATCGATTATAAAAATAATGACGTTCGCTACATTTACCATGGTAACGACGGCACCGGGATGCCCTGGAACGATACAGCCCAGCTCAATTATCTTTTGCCTCATGTGCGTGAGGCCGTTATCCAGACCATCTTGCACGTGGCCCGCGCTTTTCCAATTATCCGCTTTGACGCGGCAATGACTTTGGCAAAAAAACATTATCAACGCTTATGGTTTCCGCAGCCGGGCAGCGGTGGTGATATCCCTACACGTTCGGAATATGCCATGAGCACGGAAGAGTTCAACAGAGTGTTCCCACACGAGTTCTGGCGCGAGGTCGTCGATCGGGTTCAACAGGAAGTCCCTGACACACTGTTGCTTGCAGAAGCATTTTGGATGATGGAGGGTTATTTTGTAAGAACTCTTGGAATGCACCGTGTCTATAACAGCGCATTTATGAATATGCTTAAAAACGAGGACAATGCCGAATATCGGGAAATCGTGATAAATGTTTTACAGTTTAACCCACAAATCCTGAAACGCTATGTAAACTTTATGAACAACCCCGATGAGGAGACCGCGGTGGCACAATTTGGCAAAGGGGACAAGTATTTTGGCGTATGTACATTGATGTGCACCATGCCCGGCTTACCCATGTTCGGCCATGGTCAAATTGAGGGCTTTAGCGAGCGTTATGGAATGGAATACAAACGCGCCTATAAAGATGAGCAAATTGACACGGAGCTTAGAGACCGTCATCTGAAGCAGATAACACCGCTTTTGAAAAACCGCCCCCTGTACAGCGAGGTTGACAACTTCATTTTTTATGATTTTAAAAACGGGAATGGCCATCTTGAATCCAATGTGTTTTGCTATAGCAATCGCTTTGAAAACCAAAGGGCATTGATTATTTATCACAACCGCTATGCATCTACGGCTGGCTGGGTAAAACATAGCGTTACCTACAAGGATGCACAGGGGGCTGACAAAAACCTTTCCTTAACGGACGGCCTAAGTCTAAGTTCATCTGCAAATACTTTCACTATTTTTAAGGATTTGACCGATGGCCTTGAATATTTAAAACCGAACCGGGAATTATTTGACAATGGTTTTTATGCCGAAATGCACGCATATGGCTTATATGTTTTTTCCGATATTCGCGAAGTTGTCGATAGCCCGGAGCGGCCTTACGCTGCTCTTTACCAGAAATTAAACGGCGCCGCCTGTGCCTCCGTTGACGAAGATTTGATGAGTTTAGTCTTGCAGCCGGTTCATAGTGCCTTCAAAAATGTCCTAAAGATCTTAAATGATAATCAGCTAACCCTGGGATTTTTCCGCAACATTCCCACATCGCTAAAAAAAATAGATCACATTTTCAAAGAGGCCGGGAAAACTATTTATGCCCATCAAAATTTAAACGGGGATATTCCATCCGGATACGTTCAAAGCTTGTTCGATGATATTGACAAACGGATAAATGGCCCGCTGAGTAAAAACCTGACACGTTTTATTCTAAACGGACTTTACGCCGGTTCCGCTACGGCGATCGAAAACCGTAAACGGATATTAATCTTAACCTTTATTAAAATGTTATTTTCGGACAACACACCGGATACAATTGGCGAACAAATTAAACACTGGCATCTGGATGCATTATTCAAACAATACGTAAATGACGATAATGCACAGGAAAGCATCATGCTGCTGGCTACATACGGGGAAATTCTGTTTAAGGACGGACAGTTGCGGATAGATAAAAACAGCCCGGTAAATCTTATGGAAGCCATCGCTTCTTTTTTGAGAATAAATACATTTGAAGGGGTTACATATTTTAATCGTGAACGCTGGATAGACCTGCTGGATATCGGTCTGTTAAGTTTTGTGATGTTTGATCAGGGGTCAACTTCCCGACGTGAACAAAAGAAAAAATGGAACGTGGCATTGAAGGATATCTCAAGGCTAAAGAAGGAAGCCGTACGCGCCGGATTTGATTTTTTACGTTTGTTGGTAAAGATTAATGAGGTTTAAAGATTGAAATGGACCAGGCCTATAAAAATCTTTTACAAGGTTTACCCAAACACCTGCGATCGTTTGTTGTCGATCAAAACTACGCACGTTACACCGAACGAGACCAGGCAGTCTGGCGCTTTATTATGCGGCGCAACTTAAAATATTTCAAAGAGCATGCGCATAAATCATATCTCAAAGGCTTGCAAAAAACAGGTATAACCACGGATCACATCCCTGATATCGGTGAGATGAACCGCTCACTGGCCAAAATTGGCTGGGGCGCGGTAGCCGTGGACGGCTTTCTGCCTCCAGCCATTTTTATGGAATTCCAATTTCACAAAGTTCTGGTTATTTCCACCGAGATGCGTTCCATCGAACATATTCTTTATACACCCGCACCGGACATTGTCCACGAAGCTGCCGGTCATGCACCCATCATTGCCGACAGCGCTTATGCCAAATTTTTACAAAAATTCGGCGCTTACGGCATGAAGGCCTTTGCATCGAAATTGGATCATGAAATTTATGAATCCATCCGCCACCTGTCGATTATAAAGGAGTATCCGGGAACAACTCTGGAAGAAATTACCCAGGCAGAAAAGGATATAAAGGAAAAAACCGAGCGCAACACCAAACCTTCGGAAATGACCCTTCTTTCACGCTTACATTGGTGGACCGTTGAATACGGGCTTATCGGAACACCCGATGATTTTAAAATTTATGGCGCCGGTCTTCTTTCATCCGTTGGCGAGAGTAAACATTGTGAAAGCGACGCGGTAAAAAAGATCCCCCTGAGCATGGATGCCTTAAACTATAATTATGACATAACCAATGAACAACCACAGTTATTTATAACCCGTTCCTGGGAACAATTATTATCGATTCTTGATGATTATGCCGATACAATGGCTTTTCGTCTGGGAGGTTCGGTTGGCCTCGACCGCGCTCTTGCCTCCGGCACGATTGCAACATGTGTATATAGCAGCGGGATGCAGGTAACAGGGATTGTAGCAGACTACCAGTTTGATGCCGGGGGGCATTTGGCGTATCTGCAAATGAAAGGCCCCTGCAGCTTATCATACGATAACACGCAATTGGAAGCCCACGGCCCGGAGTATCACACCGACGGTTTCGGATCACCCATCGGAAAATTAAAAAACCATGCAAAACCCCTGGAACTGTTAAACGCTAAAGAGTTGTCTCTGGCAGGTCTTTCCAAAGGGAAATACGTGGATATGGAATTTGGATCCGGCGTACGGGTCAAGGGTATTTTGCAGGGCATGATACGTCAAGGCCACAAATTATTACTCTGCTCCTTTACCGATTGCACGGTTACATCAGCGGATGGAAACATTCTGTTTAACCCGGCCTGGGGCTTATATGACATGGCCGTAGGCGAAAACATCCCCTCGGTTTTCGCAGGGCCCGCGGATAAATCAAAACAAATTGATGCTCTAAGCAAATCCCCTCAAAAAGCAATTCCCCTCACTTATGCCCCACGACAAATGGAATTATTTGGGCTATATAAGGAGATTCACGGATTTTCCCATCCAACCCCCAAGGACACTGCTCGCCTACAGGCCATTTATAAAATTATAATGGACAAATTTAGCGCTGAATGGCTGGTTTTGCTCAACCTGCTTGAAACCTTTTATAAATTGCCCGGCATGGAAGATGATAAAAAGCGGTTGGAAAAACACCTGATTGAACTCAAATCCAAATCCGGTGATTTTGACCAGCTTATTTCCAACGGCCTTAAAATGCTGGAAAATATCAACAAACCATTTAAATAATATTTAGATTATTGGCTGTTAAATCTATTTAGCATTAATTTTCTTTAACATTTCTTCCATTGTTTGCCGGCGGGGGATGCCGGTGATCCGTAATTCGGGATCGTCGTTAAAAATAACGGTTGGAACGGAATGGATATGCCATTTTTCGGCCAGGGCATGACCACGCGGTCCGGCCAGACTCTGTACTTCAAAACTCAGATCGTCACGTTCCTTTTCCCATTGTTCAAAACGGCGGTAGGTTTCGCGGCAACCGGTACAGGTGGGGTGGGTAAAAAGCACAACTTTTATTTTAGAACTCATACTTCAAAACCCAGGCAATGGACACATTCTGTCAATTGCCATTTTTCAAAATTTTCCCGATAGGCCTTTGCCGCTTCTTCACCAAAAAGAAAATGGTCCGTCATCTTCAAGTCCGCAGCGGTTTTAAAACGTATGATCCAGCCCCTGGTGTAGGGATATTGATTTACGGCGTAGGCGTCTTCAAGCAATTCTTCGTTAAAATCCACGATGGTCACTTCAAAAGGCACACGCACCACTCCTAGCCATTTGGCCGCTTCTAGCATGGCGATCGGTTTAGCGGTATTGCGTTTTTTGCCCCGCGGCCACGGTTTAAAATGCAGCACCTTTCCGCCAAGCGTCTGGGCCATATCGGTCAAACCCAGCGTCCATTCATAATTTACCTCTTCCCGCAGCCAAAAGTGGTTCTTGCTGTCATAAAACAGATCATGGGGAATGATACAGTTTTTTACGACCGTATGCGGTTTAGTGATTTTTGGGCCAAACATGGGACAATCCTTTTTTAAAAACAATTAAAGACATCTTTATCTTGGCTTCAAATAAATTTTTCCCGGCCGGGGCAAACATATCCCCGCTATCTTTTACTGCGCCGCCATATAATCATATACTTCAAGCGTTGGGGCGCTTTCACGCAGGCGGCGATGGATTTCCACGATATTCTTTTTTCCACTATCATAATCGATCAGACGGTTGATCAGGTAAAACATATAAACGGTGGTCAGCCAGTTGGTGAATTCCCGCTTGCTGCCCAAATGTTTGCGCAGGTTTAAAATGATCCAGGAAAAATGCTGCCAAACATCAAAACAGGAAGCGCAATCACGGTCGATGCCGGTACAACAACGCCTGGTACTGGTCAAATCGGCGTTATAAGCCCGGAAATGAGGGCTATATGGCATGCCGTTTTGCATCCGTTCAAAATTGATGGGGTTGTCGGTACTGAAACTGGTACAAACCTCATAGCCCCATTTCTGATCGTACAAGCGGCCGGTGGAAACCACCTCACTAACATAGGATGTCATGTAAATCATGTGCGGGAAACGATCGATCACCCGTTTGATGGCCTGCCGTGCCCCCGCAAAGCCACGGCGGTGATCGGCCTGGTTACCGATGGACTTTAGGTCACCGTAAAAATTAAACAGCACGGGGTTACCGTTGGCCACGCAACGTTCCACCACCGGCTCAATTTGAGATGCATACCCAGGAATAACGGTGTAATACCAAAAAGCCCGCGGGTCACCGTTGTAATTTTCCAGGGCCTTATCAAAGATATCGATCTTGCCGCCGCCACGCATTTTGCGGTCGGTTTGCGCATTACCCCAAACCGAGATACCGATGGACAGGTTTTTTTCCAGGCCTTCCATGGGGATATTTTTGAGACCGTTGGTGGAAACACTGGCCTTAAAATAGCGGGCAATTTTCCTTAACCGCCCGGGTTTTAAACTGGGTTCCCCGCCCACGATGGTAATAAAATTGGTACCGCGTTCCCGCTCTTTTTGTAAAAAAGCATCGAACACCGCCTCGCTTGCCGTGGGGTGCCCCACTTCCATGTGATCGTTAAAATAATAACAGCCTGTGCAGCGGATATTACAGGTGTGGGTCAGGTCCATGGAAATGGATTGTATCTTTCCCGCTCGGCGTATGGAACCGTACAATTCTTTTAAAAACGGGTCCTGCAAATACTCTTTTAGGGCCATTCTCTATCTTTCTTCTTTTACACTTTCGCCTAACGGATTGGTAAAATTTCTGCGTGTCAGAAAGCACGGCCTGTCGGGGCCAATACCCGAAGGCCATCGATACGCTTTGCCATTTCCTGCCGGGAAAGATCTATAAACGTTTGAAATTCTTTTTGCAAACCCGCTTCCGAGACACGCACTTGTGTCACTCTATCCTCATCGGTCCTGTAACTGAGGGCAACCTTCTGTCCATCCACACGGAGGGTGCGGTGATGAATAAATACCCCGGCGGCAATTTTTAAGGGCGATCGCTGACCAAAGGCCGTTTCCGCCGGTTGCCGCTCCGGGACTTCAAAACGGATTTTTTCCGCAAAACACTCTGCCGAAGCCCATTCATCCGCACTTAATCCGCCCGTCTCCAGCGGACGGGAAAAGGTCCCGGACAAGATACTTTTCAGCCGTTGGCGGACTTCTGGTAGGGTCCGTTTCGGGGCGGCCTGTTTTAAGGTGTAAACCCGTTCGTTCAATGCCAGCCGGGCCAGCTCGCGGAACCCTTCCCAGGGCACAGCCCATACCCTGGACATGGCTTCATAGTCAAAATCAAACAGAAAATTGCCCACCACCACACAGCCTTCATTTATACGCCCGCCACCGATTCCGGCAATGCGCCTGCCGTTAACTTCCAGTTCGTTCAGGCTATGCAAACGGGCGTCCAACCCAAAGCTCTTCAGCGTTTTCAACGGCGCTTGCAACAAGCGGGCATAGATCTTTTCCAACATGACCGGCACACGGCTGTGGTGAAAAACAAACTGATAAAAAAGCTGATCTGCGTTCAGATAGGTGGCGCCGCCGCCAATCCATCGGCGGTAAACCGGCAACTTCTGGCGATGCACCGCCCCGGCAGAAAAAATCGATTCGAATTCCTGAAAACGTCCGAGGCACAAGTACGGTTTGTCCGGTTGGCACAGCACGATGGTGTCCGGGCCCTCTTCGCACATACCGGCGGCAAGGCTGTGATATACCGCCTGCGTTTGCCACGAGGGGCAGCGCCCCAAATCCACGAGACGTAGCAGGGGATTAGACATCAACGCCCTTGCCCGGCAACACCTGCTTTAAATTCATCTGCGTGCGGATAACCTGCAAATCCTCCTGGTTGGGCGGAAAGGGATAATCCCGGAACTCTTCTCCGGGGCGATAGGAGCCATAAGGCCGGTTACAACTCATCACCCCATGGCGGTCGGGGCAACCGTCGGTCATAAAAGCGGCCCCGCGGGCGATGGCCGTATCCATAATTTCCTGCGTTACATTTATTTCGCTAATCCTATCCGCCGCGTCAAAGACGATGGCCTCTTTTGAGGCCCCCATGTGTTCAATAAGGTATTTAACCAGTTGAACCCGCCGGTGCCTGTCGAGAGGCTGCCGACTTTCGTACTGCATGGCCGTCCCTTCCTCGGGGTTAAAGGAAAACAGGTAACAGGCAATTTTATTTCGGTGCAGACCTTCAAACAAATCCACCAGCTCGCGGTCGGTCTCGCCCAGCCCTACCACAGTGTGGCAGTTTACATTCATCGGACCGTACAGTTCACGGGCGCGGCGGATGATTTTCCAATGGCCTTCCCAGTCATGCGGCCCCCTGGCGCCCTTGCCGCGGGTGTTGTAAAAAACCCCTTCACTGGCGGCGTCCAGGCCCAGGCCGATGATATCAACCCCGGCCTCCTTCAATTCCAGCAATACGTCCTCGGTCATGGTGGTGGCATTGATCAGCGCGGAAATTGGCACCTTTGGCGCAGCCTGACGCATCATGCGGGTCATTTCCAGCAAATCTTCGTTATTGCGCGGGTCCTGCACCTGCGAAATACAAACGCGGCCCACTTCGCTGTGCGTTTCCTTTTCGGCAATCTTTTCCGCCACCAAACGGGTGGGGTACAACGGCCAGTCCACGCGGATAAAGGTGTTTTCTTCCGCCACTCCGGGCCGTTCCCGGGCCAGGCCGCAATAGCTGCAATTGGCGTAACAGCCCTCAGGATAGTTTTGCAACAAATTGATGCAGCCGCAACCGCAGCCGCGCATAAGCCGTCCGGGCTTTAAACCCAGTTCGATGGCCGCCGCCATGCTGATACGTACATACTCGGGACTGATCTGATATACTTCAGCCTGTTGGGCCAACGGAAGTTTTACCTTGCTCATGTTTACCTCTTTTATTGATTGCTTTGCTGCTTTTTCCATAACGCTTAATTGATAATCAAATCATCTACCAGCTTACGCCGCAACAAGCGTTGATAAATTCGGGTTGCAAATCCAGCGCGGCGGCAAATTCCACCATGCCCTCGGCGGGATAGGCAATGCCGTTTAACCCGGCGGCGATGGCCAGTTTGTCAATCTCCGCCTTTATCGGTCCCATGGGACGGGCACAGCCCAGTATCACCGGTGTTTCCGGCATGGTCAGCCGCGATTCCTCGAAAAACCGGCCTATCTCCTTCAGCGAGGGCAGTTTAACCCCTATCATGGGCGTCCCCGAAAGCGGGGTCATCACCACCAGCACCAGGATTTTAGGGCGGTATTTGCGGATCATCTCCAGCGCTTTCCGTTCCCCGTTCATCTTGCCAAAATAGTGTCCCAGGATGATATGCGGGATGGTGGGCACGCCATGGCGCTCCAGCCGTTCTAACACGGCATCATAAGCGGCGGGCGTCACATCTAAGTGATAAACTTCGTTGATCGTTTCCTGATCACCGATGATATCGAGCATCACACCGTCCAAATCCACTTCGCCCAGCGCTGCGCAGGTTTTCTCGTCCGGTATGCCCGGATGGACACGCAGGGTCATGTTTAGTTCACGGCGTAGGCGGATCATATCGGGGATATGTTTTAAGAGCGGCACCCGGCCGTTTTTATCGCTGCCACCGGAAATCAACATACCTTTTGCCCCCTGCCCCGCCAGTTGTTTACCCATCGCCCACAAATCGCCCTTGTAGGCGGTCAGGCTAAGCATGCTTTTCAGCATCTTGGTTTGGCAATGCTCACAATTTAAGGCGCAACTATCGCCGGTAACGCTGACCGATACAAATTCCTTGTGGTTGTGGCATGCATAATCTTTGGTCTTGTAACGTTTCAGACCGGGGGCATAAAAAGTGATGTCACGCTCAGGAAAATTTTGATGACGCAGCTCCAGGCATAGCGGGCTCACCTTAAAATCCGACGCTTCATAAACAGGGGTAGGGAGTTTCAATGCGTCAGACATGACTTCCTCCGGGGGTAACAAAACATCCATAGGGTTGGGATTTATTTTTTTTATCGATTTGTTTGGCGCGCGTAACCGCCGTATTTATGGCCATTTCCAGCGCTTTCAGCGGGAAAGCAACAAGATTGTCAACATGGCGTTCCCGCACACGGTTGAGGGTGGCATGGATTTTTTGCGGATTGGCGGGATGCCAGCGCAGGTAACCTTCCAGATCGGCCACAACTTGCTCTGCCATAAAAAAATCCCCGCGGATATAAACGGCCTTTATTTGCTCACCAGCCAGGGTCAACCGTACATCCAGCAATCCCTGGGGCGTCTTCACCTTTGCTCTGCCACCGGCATCGGTTACCGGACTGGGTTGGTACACCCATGCCTCTGTTTGGTATTTTTCCCGGGCCAGGATGGCAATGGCCGCTTCTTCCCGCGGCCCGAAAGGCCGTGGATCGAAGGTGACGCCAAATTCCCGGCGGTAGCCATCCAGCACGGTGGTCTTCAACTCCGCCATGGTCAGTGCTTGTGCCTTTTCGCGTTGAACGGTGGTGATGCGTCCGGCAACCGTTTCCACCTCCTTGTCGCTGATCTTTTCGAACGGCGTGTCCAGTACACGCAGCATCCGGGCAATGTCCATATCCAGCAAAAGCGACGCATGAAACAGCAGGCCGCCGGAAGCCGTTCGGTAAATACCAAGCCCGGCAATTTTCTTCCCAGCTACTTCAATATCATTCTTCCGTCGAAAGCGGGCATCGATATTCAGCTTTTGCAGGGCAGCCACAATCCCGCCGGAAAAACGGTTCATTATTTCGCGCGCCCGGCCGTAAGCGTCGGTTTTCTTCCCTGGCAGGCAAAGGGCGATACCCAGCTGCCCCGCACCCATAAAAATGGCGCCGCCACCGGTGGGGCGACGGTTTACGGCAATACCCTGTTCCCGGCAATAATCCAAATGGATTTCGTTGGCAATTTCCTGAAAACGGCCGCACAGGGCACAATGGTTTTTATAGGTATAGAGCCGCAGGGTGGATTCCCCTAGCACTGCCTGCCGGGCCAGCCATTCATCACCGGCCAGACCCAGGGCCGCATCCACGCCGTCGTCCGTTATCAGCCTCCAGGGTTTCAAGCATCAAACCCTTGTGTTTCCATGCGCCGAACTTCCCGCTCGGCCCACGGCTTTACCTCTGCACCACTGATCAGCTCCGCGGCGTCCTTTTCCCAGTTGTCCGGTTCGATCACCACCATCCAACCGGCGTTGTACAAATCGTTATTGACGATGCCGGGGTTTTGCACCGCGGCGTTGTTCACGGCCTTAAGGGTGCCGCTTACGGGGGCAATAAGGTCGCCGGTCATCTTGGCCGCTTCCAACGCGCCCATGGGCTGGCCTTTCTCCACATGCGTGCCAACGTCGTCCAGGGTCAGATAGGCCAGTTCGCCCAGCGTGTCCAGACCGAGGGCGTTTAATCCCACCTGCACACCGTCCGGGCCAGTCCGCAGCCACAAATTGCCGCCGTCATAATAGAGTTCATCGGGGAGATGATATGTTT